>JBOGNS010000097.1:0-20957 GCA_050747305.1 Candidatus Acidiferrales bacterium
CGATATCTACAACGGGCGCGGCGTCGAGCGCTACGTCACCACGAAAAATAATGCCGACGGCATGGCCAAGCTGCGCGAGGCCCTGACCACGCAGCCGCGCGGGCTAATCTTCGCCAACCTGGTGGACTTCGACATGCTCTACGGCCACCGTAAAGATGTGGCAGGCTTCGCGCGCTCCATCGAGGAATTCGATGCCATGCTCGGCCCGCTGCTCGGCGCATCGCCGGAGCACTCGTCCCGCGACGAGGGAGCACGAGGGAAGTCGGACTCGCAGTCGCGAGAGGGCGCGCGCCAGCAGTCGCGCGCGAGAGAGAGCCAGCAGTCGCGAGAGCACTCGCGCGAATCAATGTCCGCGCGCGACCTGCTGATCATCACCGCCGACCACGGCTGCGATCCCTGCCCCTGCTCGCCCTCCACCGACCACTCGCGCGAGTACGTCCCGATCCTCACCTACAGCCGGGAAGGGAAGCGCGGCGTGGACCTGGGCGCCCGCGCCACCCTCGCCGATATGGGCCAAACCGTAGCAGAAAACTTCGGCGGCGCGATCCCCCGTGGCGAAAGTTTCCTCTCAAGGATCGGAACTCAGAACTAACTAAGAACTCAGAACGCAGAAAAAATCAAAGTCAAAGTCAACGGAGGAACACAGAGAGCACAGAGGAGCACAGAGTCACACAGAGAAAGACGCGCGCAAAATCGGAGTTGTTTCTCTGTGCCCTCTGCGCCTCTGCGTCCTCTGTGTCAATGTTTTGATTTTCCAGTTCTGCCTTCTGAGTTCTGCTTTCTTAGTTGAGTTGTTCGCCTATGTGTTAATGTTTTGCTTTCCGAGTTCTGAGTTCTGCGTTCTGATTTCATAGTTTTTCGATTGGCTCGCAGGCGACGGTCTAATGACCAAATTCCTTTGGAGGAGCAGATGAAACGCAAAGGATCAGCGGAGTGGAAGGGCGGATTGAAAGACGGCAAGGGCACCGTCTCCACCGAAAGCGGCGTGCTGCGCGAGACGCAGTATTCCTTTAGCACCCGCTTCGAGAACGGGGTCGGCACCAACCCCGAAGAGCTGCTGGCGGCGGCGCATGCCGGCTGCTTCTCGATGGCGCTCTCCGGCCAGTTAGGCGCGGCCGGCATGACCGCCGAGAGCATTCGCACCACGGCCACGGTGTCGCTGGAGAAAGTCGAAGGCGGCTTCGCCATCACCGCCGTGCATCTCGACGTCACCGCCCGCATCCCCGGCGCCAACCGCGCCGCCTTCGACACCGCCGCCAACAACGCCAAAGCCGGCTGCCCCGTCTCCAAACTGTTCAAAGCGCAAATCACAATGGACGCGAAGCTCGAAGCTTGAGGCCGCAATTCGCCACAGAGGCAGAGAGCGCACAGAAGTCTCGGGCGGCGTCAGTTGCCGGAGGTGGATTTAGGGGCGTAGTAGCCGGTGCGGGAGCGGACGTTGAGCTTGCCGCGGTTACGGGGCACATCTTCCAGCGTGACTTCCACCCGACGGAACGTGCCGTCCTTCGCGGTATTGCTGGGGTAGTAGGTCAGCGTGTACTGGTTGCGGATGTCGTGCGCGATCAGCGTGCAAATTGGCTCGACTTCCGCCAGCGTTTCAGGGAAGAAGGCGAGGCCGCCGGTGGCCTCCGCAATTTTCGTCAGCACTTCGCGCGCCTGGCGCTTTTCGCGCCCGCGCTCGTCGCCGAATAAACCAACCATGTAAATCAGCGCCTCAGACTTCTGCGCCTCCAGCATGGCAATTTGCAGCCCGCGCTTCCAATCGCCGCTCCCGACGCGGCTGGCGTTATCAATCCCGTCGCTGATCACCAGCAGTACTTTCTTATCGCGCTTGCCTTTCTTCAGGTGGTCGAGCGAGCCGATCACCGCGTCATACATCGCGGTGGAGCCACGCGAATCAATGCGTTCGAGCGCGTCTTTCAACTCGGTCAGGTCGTTGGTGAAGTCTTTGTCCAAGTCCAGGTAATACTCGTCGTTGAAGTTCACCACGAAAACTTCATCCTCGGGGTTGCTGGTCTTCACAAACGTGAGCGCGGCGGAATTCACGCTCTCCCGCTTCTCGCGCATCGAGCCGCTGTTGTCCACCACCAGCCCCACGGTGACCGGCACATCTTCCTGCTTGAAGCTATCCAGCTTCTGCTCGATTTTATCTTCGAACACGCGGAAATTTCCGCGCTTCAGGTCGGTGACAATGTGGCCCGTGCGCTGATCCACCACAGTGGTGTGCAGTACCACCAGGTCCACGTTGCGGATGATGCGGTGCTCTTGCGGCGGCTGCGCCAGCGAAACACTGCTGCCGGCAAGCGTCAGGGCAGCGGCAACAATCAGGGCGAAGAGCAACAGAGAGGCGCCGCGCGCACGAAGCACAATCGCCGGCATGCTGCCGGCGCTACCGCGGCGCATAATAGCCCGTCTTGGCGTAGACGTTGAGTGGAGGGAGTCCTTTGGGCGGGCGCAGCTTGACTTGCACTTTGCGCCACTTCCCATCGCGGTCGCGGTTGCTTGGTCGGTATCCCACAACATATTGGTTACGCAGCTCCATGCTGATTTTTGACGCGATATCGGGCAGCTCGTTCAGGTTGGCCACCGTGAACGTGCGCCCGCCCGTCAGCTCCGTCAACTCGCTCAGCAAGGCTGGGCCCGCAACTTCTTCCGGGGTGCCGCGCGAACTGAAGGTCTCATAGATACCTATACCATAGAGTTGCACATCCGCTTCACGAACAAAGTTCTTGATGTCGTTTTCGTTATAGCGGCTATGGTTGTCGGCGCCGTCAGATATGATGAGCAAAGCCTTCTTCGCGTTGCGTGCCCCGCGCATCTGCGACAATCCCAAGTAGATCGCGTCCAGCAACGCGGTGCGGCCCTTGGCGTTGGTGAACATCAGGCGCGTCTGCAGCTCTTCCACGCTGGTGGTGAAGGTGCTGATGAGTTGCGCGCGCTCGTTGAAGCCCACTAGCAGGAATTCGTCCTGCGGGTTCGACGTGCGGAAGAATTGCAGCGCGGCTTGCCGGGCCTTATCGATCTTGTTGCCCATGCTGCCGCTCATGTCGAAGATCACGCCGATGGAGATGGGCACATCTTCGCTGGAGAAGTGGTGCACTTCCTGCTCCGATTTGTCCTCAAAGATGCGGAAGTTTTCGCGCTCCAGGCCGGTAACCAGGCGATTGTAAGGGTCGGTGACGGTCACATTGAGCAGCACCAGTTCGACGTCAACCCGAATCGACTTCGCGGGGATGTCCTGCGTGCGCGGCGGCGGCACGGGAGGTTCTGGATTTGCGGGATCTTGCGCGGTGGCGCTTGCGCACACAAACAGACAGAAAATCAGCAGAAGGTTCAGCGAGAACGCTTTAGAGGTCTTCGCAATCACCTATCCACCCATATCGGCCTGGGACTGCGACCGGAGCACCTGGGCCTAGCGCTGGTTGGATTCTAGTCCCAGCGAGTTGGCGAGTGCAATGCCTTTTTTGCGTTGGTAGGACAGGCACTCTTGCCTGTCCGCTTCTTACCGCTGCTACCGCACTTTTCTCGCGTTAATCGTGTTGGCAGCAAAGGCACAGGCAAAAGCGTTTGTCCGACACGTTTGCCACCGGCCGGGCATCGAGCCAAAATGATAACATCCTTCGCGCGAGTGCCGTCGCGACCCGCCTCTCCGCATTGGACGAGAGTGGGCAAGAAAGGATTCCACGAAATGAATGTGGTGGCGGTAATCCCGGCGCGGTATGGCTCAACGCGCTTTCCCGGCAAGGCGCTGGCCCCGATTGCCGGCAAGCCCATGGTGCAGCATGTGTTCGAGCGGGCGCGCGCGGCGGCGCAGGTGTCGCGCGTCGTGGTTGCCACCGATGATGAGCGGATTATGCAGGCCGTGGCGGCCTTTGGCGGCGACGCCATGATGACGCGCGCCGAGCACCGGTCGGGCACCGAACGCGTGGCGGAAGTAGCCGCGCACGTGGAGGCGGAGATTTACGTCAATGTGCAGGGCGACGAGCCGCTGATCGAGCCGGCGGCGATTGATGCGCTGGTCGCGGCGCTGGCGGAAGACGAATCGGTGAAGGTGGCCACATTGTGCGTGCCAATCACCGCGCCCTCCGACATCATGGATCCCAACGTGGTGAAGGTGGTAGTGGACTTCCAGGGCGACGGGCTCTATTTTTCGCGCGCCCCGGTGCCCTGGGTGCGAGACTCCAAGCAAGTGGTCGAGTCGCAGCACAAAAAGCATCTCGGGCTATACGCGTTCCGCCGCGAGGCGCTACTAGAATTTCCCACGCTGCCCCCGGGCGAACTCGAGAAGCTCGAGCAACTGGAGCAATTGCGCCTGCTCGAAAATGGCTACAAAATTCGCGTGGTGGAAACCGAGTACAATTCCATCGGCGTGGATCTACCGGCGGACGTGGCGCGAGTCGAGCAGTTGCTGGCTGCGCAGGTAGATTCAAAATCAAAAGACTAACGCAGAGAGGGGCAGAGATCGCGGAAGGTCATGAGGCGGAAGAAACAAAGGGCGAAACGCCTTCGCACAAACGAGTGGGACACCGCGTTCGGGAGCGGACAAACCGAGGTCACTTGGCAACAGGAGCTTGAGCGTCGCGTCAAGGAAGTTGACTCGGCTCAAGTCCAATTAGTCCCATGGAGCGACGTCCGCTCGCAGCTATTGACGCAAAGCATGAGAATACGGAGGAAGCTGAGGAAGAAAGGAACCACAAATGGCTAGAACGAAGCGCGCGCGGTTTTTGATCAGCGAGCGGCCGCTACTATGTCGCAAACGTCGTGAATCAAGTCCGCGTAGAGCGGATTGACAGAAGGGGGAAAGCGAAGGATACTTGGGTGTACCGCACCTTCATCCATTGCTGGCGCTGAAACTTGGGACGAGCATTGGGTGAAAAGGAGACGCCACCCGACCCGCGGATGCGTTCTAAATACGCGCAGGCTAGCGGCCCGAAGTATATCTTCATAACTGGCGGTGTCGTTTCCTCCCTCGGTAAAGGATTATCCGCAGCGTCCATCGGCTGTTTGCTGGAGAGTCGCGGGCTGCGCGTCACACTCCAGAAGTGCGATCCCTACCTCAACGTTGATCCCGGCACCATGAGTCCGTACCAGCACGGCGAAGTGTTTGTCACCGACGACGGCGCGGAGACCGACCTCGACCTCGGCCATTACGAGCGCTTCACCTCCACCAAGCTGACGCGCGACCACAACTGGACCACCGGCCGCATCTACGAAACCATTCTGGCCAAAGAGCGGCGCGGCGACTTCCTCGGCAAGACCGTGCAAGTGATCCCCCACGTCACCGACGAGATCAAGTCCGCCTTCCGCAAAGTGGCCGACGGCGTGGACGTAGTGATCGTCGAGATCGGCGGCACCGTAGGCGACATCGAGTCACTGCCGTTCCTCGAAGCCATGCGCCAGATGCGCCTCGAGCTGGGGCCGGAGAATACCGTGTTCGCCCACGTCACCCTGGTGCCCTACATCGCCACTGCCGGCGAGCTGAAGACCAAGCCCACGCAGCACAGCGTGAAAGAGTTGCTCAGCATCGGCGTGCAGCCCGACATTTTGCTTTGCCGCAGCGAAGGCCATCTCCCGCAGGAGTTAAAGCGCAAGATTGCGCTCTTCTGCAACGTCGCGGAGTCCTGCGTGATTTCCGCCCGCGATGTGGCATCTATTTACGAAGTGCCGCTGGTGCTCGCGGAAGAGGGCCTGGACGCGCAGATCCTGCGGCTGCTCAGGCTCGAAGCCGGCGAGCGCGACATGGGCCGCTGGCTCGGCCTCGTCGAACGCATCCAGAACCCGGAAGGCGAAGTGCGCATCGCGGTGGTGGGCAAGTATGTGCAGCTCGAAGATGCCTACAAGAGCCTGCGCGAGGCATTAATGCACGGCGGGCTGGCGCACAAGCGTCGCACGGTGCTGGATTGGATTGAAGCGGAGGAGATTGACTCCGCCGCGACCGCGGAGCAGCGGCTGGCCGGCGCCGATGGAATCCTCGTGCCCGGCGGCTTCGGCAAGCGCGGCATCGCCGGCATGATCCACGCCATCCGGTACGCGCGCGAGAATAAAGTGCCGTTCTTCGGCATTTGTCTCGGGATGCAGTGCGCCACCATCGAATATGCGCGCAGCGTGGCGGGGATTGCGCTGGCCGATAGCACCGAGTTCGATCCCTCCACGCCGCATCGCGTGATTTACAAGCTGCGCGAGCTCCTCGGCGTGGACGAAATGGGCGGCACCATGCGCCTCGGTGCGTGGCCCTGTAAGCTCGAACCGGGCTCGTTTGCGCACAGCGCGTATGGCCAGCTCGAAATTAGCGAGCGCCACCGCCACCGCTACGAATTCAATTGCGATTACGAGAAGGCGCTGGTCGGAGCCGGATTGAAAATTACCGGCCGCACACCCGACGGTGTGTACGTCGAAATTGTCGAAGTGGCGGATCACCCGTGGTTCCTCGGCTGCCAGTTCCATCCTGAATTCAAATCCAAGCCGCTCGCCCCACATCCGCTCTTCGCCGCCTTCGCCGGCGCGGCGCTCGAGCACCAACGCCAGCGCGAAACCGCCGCCCGCAGCGCAGTCGCCACCACCAACAGAAACTAGCCCTATGGAGTGCGGCAGCTCGCTGCCGTTCTCCGCGCGCGAAGCTTGCTTCGCGACTAGGTCACACCAGCGGTGGCCCCAGAAAACAGAAATAGAAAACAGAAACAACGCAGCTACGCCTTCGAGGTCTTTGAGTTCTGGTGACCATCCTGGCTGCGGCGAAGTAATGGCTGTCATTCTGACAGAGCGTTTGCTTGCCCGCGGAAGGCGGACAAGTAGCCAGCGAAGAATCTCTGGGTATCTCCTCTCGAGATGGATGCGAATCAGCAGGATGTCAACAGCGCGAAACGGAAGTTGAGTCGGCTGGCCCTCCCTAGAAAAACACTTCCGGCGAGACGTGGAAGCGCTCACTGAGCCGCTTGATATGATCCTTGTTCAAGTCACGCTTACCGTTCACAATCTCTGACACGATGCTCGCGGTCCCGAAGATGTCCACGAGGTCTTTCTGCTTCAGCCCGTGTTGGTCCATCAGAAAGTGAAGCACGTCCAGCGGCTTTGCGCGCGGCAATTGAAACTGCCTTTCTTCGAAGTCTGCAATCAGCAGGGTCAGAAGATCCGCGAGTTCCTTCTCAGCCGGCGTCAGGCTCTGGCTGCGCCGGTCCAGATCGTAAAGAATCTCCTCGTAGGCCTCGTGCTCCCTCTCGCTGCGAATAACTTTCGGAGGCACCTTTGCGAGGAGCGCACTGTACTCTGGGCTTACGGTCAGCGAACTCACGATTTCCAGTCTCCCTTACTGTACTCGGCATGGGTCAGCACACCGCGCAGGAAGATTCGTCCAGTGCGATAGTTGATCACCGTAATGAGGCGGTATGCGTTTCCTTTGATGTTAAACACCGTAAATTCGTCGGCGCTGTCGGCCGTTGGGAAGGTTCGCCGAACTTCCATCAAGCTCCTCCAACTGGCCTTCTTTGCCACTCGATACCACACGTCCGATGGCTTGCCGAGATCCGGATGCCTTCGCGCTGCTTCCAGAAGCTTCTTCCGGCTGATGACGTGCACTGGGCCTCATCTCTATTTACTTCGCAAAACGCGAACTTGTCAATAGGAATTCAGCACCCGGGCAGCTCCCGTTTTTTCTGTTTTCCATTCTCCCTTGTTAGACTTGCACCGCGATGCATCGTATCCCTGAAATTTCCGTCGGCGACGTGAACATCGGCGGTCGCCGGCCACTGGCGTTGATTGCCGGCCCGTGTGTGATTGAGAGCGAAGCGCACGCCACGATGCTCGCCGAGCGGTTGAAGCGGATTGCGGCGGATGCCGGGGTGCCGTTCATCTTCAAGGCATCGTATGACAAGGCTAACCGGTCGTCTGTGGAGTCCTATCGCGGGCCGGGAGTCGAGGAAGGACTGCGGATACTGGGGCAGATCAAAGCGAAGCTGAAGCTGCCGATTCTCACCGACGTGCATGATGTCTCGCAGGTGGAAACGGCGGCCAAGGTAGCAGACGTGCTCCAAGTGCCGGCATTTCTCTCGCGGCAGACCGACTTGCTGCTGGCGGTCGGCCGTAGCGGCCGCGCCGTGAACTTGAAGAAGGGCCAATTCCTCTCGCCGTGGGAGATGCGCCACGCCCTGGAAAAAGTGGCTAGCACCGGCAACCACAACATCATTCTCACCGAGCGCGGCGCCTCCTTCGGCTACCAAAACCTTGTCGTGGATATGCGCAGCTTCCCCATCCTGCGTGGCCACGGCTATCCGGTAGTCTTCGACGTCACCCACTCCGTGCAGCTTCCGGGCGGGGCAGGGAAGTCCAGCGGCGGCCAGCCCGAATTCATCGAGCCGCTGGCCCGCGCTGGCGTCGCCGCCGGCGTGGACGGAATTTTTCTCGAGGTCCACGAGGAGCCGGCGAAGGCGCTCTCCGATGGCGCCAACGCATTGCGCCTCGATGCGCTACCCGCGCTGCTGAAGAAGCTGAAGGAAATCTCCGAACTGGTGCGGCGTTGGTGACTCAGAAGCCAGGATTTCCGCAACGCCGCCTTACTTGGCTCTTGACATGTGTTTTGCTATAGGCTATAATGCATGCTTGTGATTGCGAAAAGAAATATAGCCCCGTCGCCCAGCGCACAGGTCCGCGTTCCCGTCGCCCCATCCAATCGCCCCCTGGCGCCTCGTCCCCGTCACCCGCTGCTGACGGTAACACCCGAGGACCCTCGTCATCCGGCAAGGAGGCCCGGCACGATCCACCGTGCGCCGACCGTAGCCCCTGGAGGCCCCAGCTCGTACTTCGCTGATAACAAATGGCAAATTCGTAGCCTTCGTAGCTTCGATCCCCATAAGTCCAGAAACAACTACGACTTAAACGATTTTGGCAGCAGGGGGGTGGGTGCTACGTTGCGTTCGCCCTCCGTCGGTCCGGAACGCCACATACGCTTACCGCAATCGTCCCCGGAGCTACGCTCGTATCTCCTTCATAAGACATGGAGAATTCGTAGCCTTCGCAGCTTCGATTGCCGCAACATAATTAAATGCAACACTTTAGACGGAAATTGGCGTAGGGGGGTACCTGCTCGACATCACCCCGCTACGCGACGGAGCATCGGCGCAGGGTGACAGCGTCCATTCAGAGTCGATAGCGGCAGAGCGAGGATGAAGACCAAGATACGGGCGGCTGGCTTGGACACGGCGAAGCGCGTGCTCCGCATCGAAGCGCAGGCAATCGACGGCCTGGCGGAGCGGCTCGATGAGCGCTTCGAGCGCGCGGTGGAGCTGCTCTTCCAGTGCAAGGGGCGCGTGGTCGTCACTGGTATGGGGAAGTCCGGGCTGATCGGTCGCAAGATTGCCGCGACGTTTGCCAGCACCGGCACGCCATCGCTGTTTTTGCATCCTGCCGAGGCGCTGCACGGCGACTTGGGCATGGTGATGCGCGACGACGTGGTGCTGGCGATCTCTTACGGTGGCGATAGCGACGAAATCGAGCACCTGATCGAAACCGTGAAGCGGCTCGGCATCAAGCTGGTGAGCATGACGGGCAACGCGCGTTCGACACTGGCTTCAGCAAGCGATGTGGCGCTGGATGTGAGCGTGAAGGAAGAGGCATGCTCGCTTAATTTGGCGCCCACTGCCAGCACCACCGCGGCGCTGGCTATGGGCGACGCTCTGGCCATTGCGCTGCTCGAGCGCCGCGGATTCGGGCCGGATGATTTTGCCGCGTTGCACCCCGGCGGGCGGCTGGGGCGGCGGCTGCAGCGCGTCGAAAATCTCATGCACGCCGGCGAAGCCATGCCCCGCGTCGCGCCCGAAACCAAAATGCCGGAAGTCATCTACGAAATGTCCCGCAAGGGGCTCGGCATGACCACCGTGCTCGATGCCGCCGGCCGGCTCGCCGGCATCATCACCGATGGCGACCTGCGCCGGCTCATGCAAAAACGCGGCGGCGAGGTGCTGTCGCTGAGCGCGGGCGAGTGCATGACGCGCGATCCCGTCACCATCGGCGCAAACGAGCTGGCCAGCGTCGCGCTCAAGCTGATGGAGGAGCGCAAGATCACATCCGTTGTTGTGGCGGATGAAGCGAAGCGCGCGCAAGGCGTCCTGCATGTGCACGACCTGTGGACGCTGCAACTGTTCTAGTTGGAGGAGCTTGGGGGCGATGATGACGGAACACGAGATGGAAGAGCTATTGTGGAACCATCCGAAAAAACTGTTAAATGAGGATTTGACGCCATTTAGGCGGCAGCCACGATCGACCGTCGGGCGCGCGGACTTGGTGTTTACGGATAGGCTCGCGCGGATCCTTGTGGTGGAATTGAAGAAAGGGACCCTCCCTCGTGGTGCGATCGAGCAGCTCTTGGATTATTTCGGGATGCTTAAGAGAGAGTTCCCAGAGAAACCTGTCGAGCTAATGGTGGTCGCAAACTCTATCCCCCAGGAACGCGCCTTAGCCTGCTTGAAGTTCCATATCGAGCCGCGCGAAATTTCTGAGAAGAAGTTTCGCGACGTGGCGAACGAAGTGGGTTATGTGTTTGAGTCGGAACCTCGGACCTCGAATGTCGGTGCGACTATGGGCGGCACGGCCACGATCCCTGGTGCTGCGCCCGCAAGGGCGCGGAGCATCTCCGGTAACACAACTGAAAGGGCCTGGTATTACCATCCCGCTGTAGACAGTCAGCCTGCTTTCTTGGCCTTCGTGAATGCCAAAGGAAGTTGCAGTATACGAGTTTTTTCAGCGCAGGACGGCGCCTACCTGGGAAAGAAATACTTGCCGGGTGACTTCCAGCAAGCGTTCGGGGACTTCATTAAAGGCGCCCAGCCGCTCTCGATAAGTCGGCAGCCCAATCTCGAGCGCGAATGCAAGGTTTCTCTACCTAGCCCAGTCTTCGGCGAATTGAAGCGTCAAGTCCGGGCATCCTAAAAGGATTTCAGTGAGCCGAGTATCTATCCAGAGCCCTGCCAAGATGATCGTCGCGCGTGCTCGAAAAGTCCGCGTCCTACTGATGGATGTGGACGGTGTGCTGACCGATGGACGGATTTGGTTGCAGTCGTGGCCGGATGGCACTGCGCAGGAGATTAAAGGCTTCAACGCGTATGACGGCGCGGGGCTGAAGCTGGCGCGCATCGCAGGACTGCGCACGGGGATCATCACGGGCCGCGATTCGGCGGCCACGGCGCGCCGCGCCAAAGAATTAGACATGGAATTTGTCTATCAAGGCCGGGCCGAGAAGTTAGCAGCCTACGAGGACGTGTTGTGCAAGGCGGGCGTTAGCGACCAAGAAGTGTGCTTCATCGGCGACGATTTGCCAGACCTGCCGCTATTCGCGCGGGTCGGACTCGCGGTAGCGGTCGCGAATGCGTCGCCGCAAACCAAGAAGGCCGCGCACTACGTCACCAAGCGCGCCGGCGGCGACGGCGCCGCCCGCGAAGTGGTCGAGCTAATTCTCAAGGCGCAGGGCAAGTGGCGCGAGGCCGCCGGCAAGGCGCGAGCATAGAGCGAACTCAGAACGCAGAAGGCCGAACGCCGAACGCAGAAAGCAGAGCGCAGAAACGATTGCGGCCTCACTGTGGACTGTGAGCTATCGGCTGTCAGCTTCTCTATGCGCTTGAAAACGAAGCATGCGAATGCTATTTTCAGTCAGAACGGAGCGGGCGTGGTTCAATGGCAGAATAGCGGCTTCCCAAGCCGCGGACGTGGGTTCGATTCCCATCGCCCGCTCCACTTCAGACGAAACCCATCGTTTGCAAGCAGGTTCTACTGGGCAAAACAGGTCAAGCAGTACTGTCGCCCAAGGGCTGATCCTTCGCACCGACGATCAAGAGCCACAACATCATCGCCATCTGGCCGAGGGCTGCTGGGAGGGCGCTGTTGAAGACCGCAGTGTAAAACTGCGGCAGCAGCAGGCCCGTAAAGCTGAGGGCAAGGTAGGCGATGCCGTTGATGATCAGCCAGGCGCCTAGAATGCGGGGAAGGAACTCCGACCGATAGACCAGCGAACCGAACGGAAAGAGCCAGAGGCCCCAGAAGATCTGTGCGACGATGATTCCCTGGTCATGAAGATTGAGGAAGAGCATAGCGAGGGCATCGCGCTGAGGCTTGTCGAAGGCGGAGAGGAAATCTGCCCCGCGCAAGAGGGTCAGCGCGGCGAGGTGGTTCACGGCATTGAGAAAAGTGATCGGGACTTGAATCAGAACCAGGATCACCATGAGCGCGGCATGCCGCTGGTTGACGCCCTTGAGCAAACGGTACAGGGCCAGGGCGAGGAAGATGAAGATGGTCGCTGAGATGAGGCCGCTTGCGATGCCGAGACGGTATAGCGACTGAGAAGCGTGAATGTTATGGACGGTCGCAGCGGTGTTACCGCGCACGATTAGCTTGCTGGGTACATAGGTGACGCTGAAGGCCGCCGTGACTACGACAAACAGGTAGAGTATCCCGGCGACTCTCGCCGCCTTTTTGGTTGAGCTCACGCCACGTTTCTCCATGCCCCTTATACCTACGGGAACCGTGGCGCGAATATTTCACGTTTTCTTCACGGTTGAAAGCCCTCAATTTTCCTGCCCTCTCCTTCCTGACTTAGCTGCTAACGGACTTCGGCCCGAGGCGGTTATCGTATTGACCCCGGTAAAGGGCGGAGCCATTACTGTTTAGGATAATGATATCCGTAGCCGATGTGGGGCCCCAGCCTCACCGGGTGTCACGGTTACATGGCGGTGGCCGAAAGGGCCAAAGCGCCGGCGGTGAGCCACGCCAAGCGACCCACGGCGCTGACGCGCTCAGGTGGGACGTGCGCGTAGATGTTCGGCGTCACGCGAGGGTCTGAATTATTATGATTTACTCAGGTGCTCGTGACCGTTTTCGGCGCCGCGCATATTCGAGCAGCACCGTCTCCAGCGTGTGCCGGAAGGAGTACAAGTCCGCGACCTCTCCGCATGTCCACAGGCAACCCCATGGAACCGGGGGCGATGGACGTCACTCTGCGGGCAGCAGGAAGCCGTGAATGCCCGATCCATCGCGGTATGCTCCCACGATGTCGCCATCGGCATTGATACCGAAAGCGCGAGTCCAGACGGCGTCTGGGACGTGGATTTGCACAAACTGCCCCCCGCGCAACAGGAAACCACGGCTCGAGGCAGCCGGACCGTACCAGCCTACGACGTCGCCGCCCGAGTTCAGCCCCCAAGCCTGGGTGCGGCTCGCGCCCGGATACTCGAAGTCGGTGCGTCCGGTCCCCATGATCAAGAAGCTGGTGATGCCGGGTGCGCTCGCGCTCCGGCTCCGTTGCCAACCGACGAGAGTTCCCGCATCATTGACGCTCGTGTACATGGCGTCGCCGGTCCAGCCATCGCCGCGGGTTTCCGACGCGAATGCCCCGTTTTGCCGCAGCCAGCCAAACATCGCTCCTGGATTGTGAATGCAGCCCACGATGAGGCCAGAGGCAGCGATGGCCTGTGGCATGGTGTTCCAGCGCCCCTCGCGGTCAAAGCTGGTGAACGTGCCGCTCGCGGTGCGTACGAAACCGTGAAAGAAACTCTCCGTATTGTGCCCATAGAATCCGACGATATCGCCCTGCCGGTTGATGCCCGAAACCTCCGTCCAGTCCGCACCGGGGTAGTTAATTGGGGTAAAGGGCTCTACCTTCCACGGCTCGTAGAGGAACCCGTGCGATACACCATTGGCGTCGAAATAGGTACCTACCATTTGCCCTGCGTCGTTGATGTCATTGGCGAAGGTGGCGCTTCCGCCGGGGAAGTCCAATGTCTGGACCTGGGCCCCGGCTATCGCCGGAGCGACCAGTGCGGCAATGAGCAGTAGGAACCGGACACTGCTAATTCTCTTAAACGTAGTTTCCATTGTCCCCTCCTGGATAAACGTGCCGAGACTTGTGTTTCCTCGGCTACAGAAATTCCGGGCGAACCGATTGGCTTTGGCCGCTCGGTCTGCCCGGTTGCCCGCCTACCGTAGCCAGCGCCACATTGCCCCGCAAGATGCAATTGCGGCCAGCCGCCCCTTGGCCGTATCTGACCACACCGGGAATCCCCCGCTCGGGCTGCAACGACGCGATGTATAATTCCTTTCCAAGCGGTCTCAGCCGCCTTGTCGCCCACAAGGAGAAGGCGAGGCTTATGCCCAACAGCGCCGCCCAGGGTCCAAATCGAGCGCAGGCCGAATCAGCTGGGCAGCGGTTGCATTCCTGGAAGGAAATCGCGGCCTACCTGAAGGTCAGTGAGCGCAGCGTGCGGCGCTGGGAGAGGAGCGAAGGCCTGCCCGTTCATCGGCATCTGCACCAGAAGCGCGATGCCGTCTTTGCCTACACGGACGAGATCGAGATTTGGTGGGAGGGCCGGCGGCCGCATGCCGCAGAACAGGCGAAGGGCCCGGTGGCCTCTGGAGTGCGGTGGGGCCTGGCCGGAGCCGCTGCCGTCTTGGCGCTGAGCGTGACGGGCTACTTGGTCGGGCAACGCTACTGGCCCAGCGAGAGCCCGGGGCGAGTCATGCTGGCCGTGCTGCCCTTTGCGAACCTGAGCGGGGAGCCTGACCAGGAGTATTTCAGCGACGGACTAACCGAGGAAATGATCTCGGAACTTGGCCGCCTGCACCCCAAGCAACTAGGTATTATTGCTCATACCTCGACAATGCATTACAAGGGGACCGAAAAGCGTTCCGACGAGATCGGACGCGAACTCGCCGTAGACTACATCGTGGAGGGGAGTGTCCGGCGCGGCGCCGGGCGGGTACGCGTCAGCGCCCAGTTGTTTCACACCAGCGACCAGACCCTTCTATGGGCGGACAGCTACGAGCGCGACATGGGCGACATCTTGGGCTTGCAGAAAGAAGTGGCGCACGCGATTGCCAACGAAATCGTCAGCAAGCTGACGACCGAGGAGCAGACCAGCCTGCAGTCGCGTCAAGTCAACCCCGAGGCCTACGAGCTTTACCTCAAGGGCCGTTACTTCTGGAACAAGCGAACGGATGAAGGACTCAAGAAAGCCGTCGAGTACTTCCAACAAGCCATCGAAGAAGATCCGCAGTACGCGTTGGCCTATGCGGGTCTGGCCGATACGTACATTCTGCTGGGCTATTACAGCACCCTCTCGCCTCACGAGGCCTACCCCCAGGCGGAGATCGCCGCGCGGAAAGCCTTGGAGATAGACGAGGCGCTTGGCGAGGCGCACTCCTCCCTGGCAGGAGTATTCATGGATTACCGGTGGAATTGGCCGGACGTCGAGACGGAATACAAACGCGCACTGGAACTCCACCCCGGCTATCCGGTCGCACACCAGTGGTACGGTAATTATTTGAATGCAATGGGCCGATCCGGAGAAGGCATTGCAGAGCTTCAGCGCGCGCGGGAGTTGGATCCGCTCTCTCTCATCATCAACACGAACCTCGGGTGGGCTTATCATCTGGGGAGGGAATATGACAAAGCCCTGGAAGAAGCCCACAAGGCTCTCGAGCTAGACCCGAATTTCTACTGGACATATCTGTTGATGGGGAGGGCGTACGAGCAGAAAGGCTTACACAAAGAAGCAATCATTGCATACGAAAGAGCGACGGTTCTTTCCGGAAACAACTCGATGGTATTGGCCGAGCTTGGACACGCATATGCGAGGGCAGGGCAGCAGAGCGAGGCGCGGAAAATTCTTGCCCGCCTTAAGCGGCCGTCGGGACGAGAATACGCATCACCATACGACGTAGCGCTGGTGTGCGTGGGGCTAGGACAAAAGGAGGAAGCCTTCGCTTGGTTGGAGAAAAGCTATCAGGAACGTGCTCGCCCCTTGGGTTTTGCCAAAGTGGAACCCCGGCTCGACCCCCTGCGGTCGGACCCGCGCTTCCAACATCTTCTGCTCCGCATGAACTTTCCGCAGTAGGTCCACCGAAGATTTGTTGATCTCTCGGCTGTATGAGCTCCGGCGCCGGCGTCCGGACAAATCCGGCGAGCTCACACCAACATCACCCGCTCCAACTCACGGGCCTGTGTGCGCTGCATAAGCAAGCGGGAACGTAATCGCAGGAAAGGCCTCGTAGCGGTTGATCGTCGTGTTGTAGGTCCATCACAAAGCAAAATCGTGTTAGATTTGCGAACGCTGGGGGCAAGAAATGCCGCGGCGGATGCCTGCTGTGAGATGAGGGGGAAGTGTGGCCTATCGCGATTTGCGGGAGTTTATCCGGCGGCTGGAGAAAGAGGGGGAGCTAAAGCGCATAAGCGCTGAGGTGGACCCGGTGCTGGAGATTGCGGAGATTACCGACCGAGTGACCAAGGCGGGCGGCCCTGCGCTGCTGTTTGAGCGGCCCAAAGGTTCGCGGCATCCGCTGCTGATCAACATGCTGGGCAGCGCGCGGCGCATGAACCTGGCGCTGGAAGTGGAGAACGTGGAGGAAGTGGCGGCGCGCATCCGCGGCTATTTGGACATGCAGTCGCCGCAAGGCTTGCTCGACAAAATCAAGATGCTGCCGAAGCTGGCGGAGATTGGCGCCTTCTTTCCCAAGACAGTGAAGAGTGGCCCGTGCAAAGAGGTCATTCGTAAAGACGGTTTCTCGTTGTCGGAGTTCCCGATTTTGCAATGCTGGCCGCAGGATGGCGGGCGCTACATCACCTGGCCGCTGGTGATTACGAAGAATCCGGAGACCGGCAAGCGCAACGTGGGCGTCTATCGCATGCAGGTGTACGACGAGCGCAGCACGGGCATGCACTGGCAGACGCAGAAGCATGGCGCAGAACATTTTCGCCGTGCGCGCGCGGAAGGGAAGCAGCCGCGCATGGAAGTGGCCGTCGCCATCGGCGCCGATCCCGTAGTGGCGATGGCCGGGATCCTGCCGATTCCGCCGGATTTGGACGAGATGATGTTCGCAGGCTTCCTGCGGCGGGAGTCGGTGGAAATGGTGCGCTGTGAGACCGTGGATCTGGAGGTGCCGGCGCAGGCGGAAATCGTGCTCGAGGGTTACGTCCATTTGGACGAGTTGCGCACCGAAGGCCCGTTTGGCGACCACACCGGGTTCTATTCGTTGGAAGGCGACTTCCCGGTGTTTCATATGACGTGCATCACGCACCGCACGGACCCGATTTATCTCACCACAATTGTGGGGCCGCCGCCGCAGGAGGACTATTTCATCGGACACGCCATCGAGCGCGTGTTTTTGCCGGTGATGCGCATGCAATACCCGGAGATTCGAGATGTGGCCATGCCGGCGGAAGGCATCTTCCACAACTTGATGATCGTGGCGATTCGCAAGTCGTATCCGGGGCAGGCGCGAAAAATCATGAACGCGATTTGGTCCCTGGGGCAGGCCATGTTCACCAAAGTGATTGTGGTGGTGGATCACGACGTGGATATCCACAACTACCGCGAAGTGGTGTGGAAAACGCTGTGCGCCATTGATCCTGAACGAGATGTGCAGTTTGTGCTGGGTCCCGTAGATACGCTGGACCATGCAGCCCGGATGCAGGATTACGGCTCCAAGATGGGAATTGACGCCACCCGCAAGTGGGAGAGCGAAGGCTACCGGCGCCGCTGGCCGGACGAAATCGTGATGGACGAAGCGACGCGCAAGCGCGTGGACGCTCTGTGGAGTTCGCTGGGCCTGTCACCCAAAAGGTAACTGCGCAGCCGCCGCCGGCTGCTGGCGATACCTTGTGGTCGCCAATCCGCAAACTACAATAGCTTGTGCAACTGTCTGGATTCCCCCTACGACTGCCTAAGAAACAGGATGCTAGCCAAGAAACTGCCGCAACGGCGCGCTTGACACCTTTGACCGCGGATGCAATAACCGCGCTCAAGACGCGCCGTCTCTGCGGGGTGTTGCGCCCGAAGGCGGCAGGCCGGGTCTTATTGGGATGCGTCGCGGATGGATGCGCGGCTAAGTCGGGGCGAGGTCCGGAGAATCCTTTGGCAGTGGCAACCGAATCACGCGAGGTGATGAATCTGCGCGAGGCGTCCCAGTACTTGGGCGTCTCGCCGGACACGCTATACCGATACATTTCCGAAGATCGCATTCCCGCGTTCAAGCTCGGAAACCGGTGGAAGTTCAAGAAGACGATTCTGGACCGCTGGATGGAACGGAAGATGGCACTGGGGAAGAGGGTAGGGAAACGGCGTTAATTTTCGTCCGGGTAA
Source organism: Candidatus Acidiferrales bacterium (assembly GCA_050747305.1). Classification (GTDB taxonomy): domain Bacteria; phylum Acidobacteriota; class Terriglobia; order Acidiferrales; family UBA7541; genus JBOGNS01. The sequence goes on from JBOGNS010000097.1 coordinate 18,114, forward strand.
GCCGGGCAGAGGGGCGCTCCATGTTTGGCAGCAAACAGCGATCGCTGGTGGGACTGGACATCGGGTCGAGCTCGATTAAGGCCGTCGAGCTGAGGAGCAGCAAGCAGGGCTATGAGCTGGTGAGCTTCGCCCTGGAGGGTCTGCCTGCGGATACCGTGGTGGACGGCGCGATTATGGATGCGCCGTCGGTGGCCAGCTCGATCGGCAAGATTTTTGACGATCAGAAGATCAAGACCAAGAGCGTGGCCACGTCGGTCTCCGGACATTCGGTGATTGTGAAGCGCATCACCTTGCCCTACATGACCGAGGAGGAGTTGTACGACCGCATTCAGGCGGAGGCCAGCCAGTACATCCCGTTCGACATTGCCGACGTGAACCTGAGCCATCAGATCCTGGAGCAGATGGATACACAGATGGACGTCCTGCTGGTGGCGGTGAAGCGAGAAAAGATCCTGAACCACACCAGCGTACTTTCGCAGGCGAGCAAGACGGCGACGGTGGTGGACATCGACGCCTTCGCGTTGCAGAACTGCTTCCTGGCGAACTACCAGTCGGATGTGGCGCAAGGGATGGAGCAGACAATTGCGCTGCTCAACGTGGGCGCGAGCGTGATGAGCATCAACATCATGCGCGGAGAGATTCCGCTGTTTACTCGCGACGTTTCCGTGGGCGGCAACCAATACACCGACGCGCTGCAAAAGGAGCTGGACCTGGGGTTCGAGGATGCGGAGCGGCTGAAGCTGGGCGACAGTGTGGCCGGAGTCGGCGAGGAGCAGAGGAATTCGATCCTGCGCTCGGTCTCGGACATTCTCATCCTGGAGATCCAGAAGACGTTCGACTTTTTCCGCGCCACCGCCAGCGGAGAGAACATCCAGCGCATTTATGTAGCCGGTGGAACCGCGCGCGTGCCCGGCCTGGTGGAATTGTTGCGCGAAGAGTTCGCCATGCCGGTGGAAGAGCTCTATCCGTTCCGCAAGATCGGAATCAATACGGCGCGTCACAGCGAAGATTCGATCCGGGACATGGCGCCGCGACTGGCCATTGCGGTAGGACTTGCGCTAAGGAGCTTCGACCCACAATGATCCGCATAAACTTGCTCCCACAACCGCGTCCGAAGGCCCGGCGTGTAGCATCCGCGGGCCCGGCGAGCAGCTCGTTTCAGGCGGTCGTACTGCTGATTGGCGCGCTGGCCGGCCTGGGCCTGCTGGCTGCACTTTACATGTTCAACGCGAGTGCGCTCACTCGCAAGCAGGAAGAAGTACGGCGGCTGACGCAGCGCAAGCAGGAGCTGGAGCGAATCAAGCTCGAGGTAGAAGGCTTCCAGCGGCAGAAAGCCATGCTGGATCAGCGCATCGCGGTGATTCAGGACTTGCAGCGGAACAAGGTGGGCGGTCAGGAATTGCTGGACGCGGTGGCGAATACGGTGGTGCGCACCGAAACGCTGTGGCTGACCACGATGGACCGCAAGGGGAACGCGCTAACGTTCGAGGGCACCGCGGCCTCGCTGACCGCGGTGGCGAACTTCATTACACAACTCCGGCGCTCCGGCTACTTCGGCAACGTGGAAATCAAGGAATCGAAGCAGGACGACAGGAACAAAGACGTGCAGACGTTCAACTTCATACTGAGCGCGGAATTTGCGCTGCCTGCGACCCAGCAGCAGCAGCAACAACCACCGCAGCAGGCGCCGAGCGGGCGGCCGCCGGCAGGTAAGACGACGTAAAGGGGGAGGGAGGTTATGGCCAGTTTTCGCGAACTACCGCCATTGATGAACATCCTGCTGGCTGTGTTGCTGGCGGTGCTGGTGGTGGGCGCGGGTTTGTACGTCCCCGGGTCGCCGCTACAGAGCCAGCGGACGGAGATTGCTGCTGCGGACAAACAGATTAGCGATCTCACGTCGCAAGTGCGGTTGTTAGAGGATTATGAGCGGCGCCATGCCGATCTGAAGGCGCAGGTGGCAGGCCTGGAAAAGCAGCTCGAAGTGCTGCGCACCATCGTGCCGGAAGATAAGGACGTGGACGAGTTCATCCGCATGATGCACGCATCGGCGGCATCGTCGAACGTGGAGATCCGGCGCATCACGTCGAAACCGGTGGTGGCGAAGGAGTTTTACAACGAGCTGCCGTTCGAGATCGAGTTCGACGGGCCATATTACTCGGTGATGAGCTTTTTCGCCAAGCTGGGACGGCTCTCGCGAATCATCAACGTCAGCGATCTGCACTTCACTGGCTTGGACGCCGGAAAGCAGTCCAAGTATCCCGTGCGCCCGGGCACGACGGTGGTGGCAACCACGACGGCGACGACCTTTTTCACCAAGACAGAAGATCCCGCGGTTCCGGCGGGCAAGCAGCCGGGCAAAACACCCGGCGGGCCGGCGCCCCCGGCGAAGCGATAGGTACAAAGGCGGAACTATGCGTCTGGCAAAAACAATCATGGGTCGCTGCGGCGCACTGCTGCTGGGGTTGAGCCTCGCGGCGTGGGCACAGGGCAGCGCGCAGGGCTCGGCGCAGAAAGCGTCCGACGACAGGGTGGCAGACTCTTCGGGTGCAGCGCAGCGCGGGCGTCGCGATCCGTTCGAGGCGCTGGTGCGCAAGTCGGGCCTGGGCCAAGCGGGCTCGAGCAGAATCCGGCCGGCCGGCGTGGCGGGCGTTGACGTCGCAACTATGCGGCTGGATGGCGTGGTGCGTTCGGCCAGCGGGATGATTGCGGTGATCAGCACCCCGCAGAACCGAGTCTACTTTGTGCGGGAAGGGGAACGGCTGTTTGACGGAATTATCGAACGGATCAGCTTGGACGGCATGGTGGTGAGAGAGCGCGGCCAGGACGCTTTCGGGAAGCCGGTGG
>JBOGNS010000098.1:0-6025 GCA_050747305.1 Candidatus Acidiferrales bacterium
GGGGCGAAGAATCTCAGGGGTTGTCGTACGTCTGTGCAAACATGCTTCCGGGAGAGACCGTCGTTCTGCGTTCTGCGTTCTGCGTTCTGCGTTCTGCGTTCTGCGTTTGGTCTATTCGGACTTGGGCCGCGCCGTGCGCTGACGAAGCAGCTTTTGCGCCGACGTGCGCAGCGTATCGGGCACATTCTTGCTGTTGGAGAGCGTCTTCAAGTCGGCGGGCAGCAGCCGATTAATCATCGGCAGCGACAAATCGAGCGGCGTTTTGGAATTAAAGATCAACGAGCGCATGATTGTATAGTTTTTCATGTAGCTGCGGTTGGTGGCGATGCGGCGCAGCACTTCCTCGCTCACCGTGGTCATGGCCGCGTAGCTCTCGACTTCCTGCTCGCTAATGCGCGGCGATTGCAGCACCGCGCGCTGCACCAGCTTGTTGGGGTCGCGGATCAGCAGCATGCGTTCCTCGCGGTTGCCTTTCAGCGCCAGTTGTATGCGCTCCACCACTTTCATGCGCGCCACGCGCTGGTACAGACTCAGCCGCTTCTCTTTCTCCGGCATCGCCGCGGCCAGCGCCTCCACGTTGCGCACCAGCGAGGCTTCATCCAGCGGCTCGTCGCGCTGCATCTCTTCCAGCGTGGCGCGGCTCTGCGGCGAAAGATGGCTCGAGGGCGCCAGCGCCGCCACCAGGCTGGGATTCGCCGACAGCTTCTCGAGGTCGTCCACCAGCGCATTGACGGCATCTTTGATGAACGGGGCCACCTGCATCAGACACTCGGCGGGGCAATCGTTGTTTTCCGCCATGGCATCCGCGATGCCGGGTTTTTCCGCGAGCTGCTCGGCGCAATAGCGAAACAGCAGCGGCGCGCCGCCCGGCAGCTTCAGCGCTTCGAGAAATGCGCCGTCGCCAACCTGAGCCAGCGCATCGCTTGCGCGCGACGCGATCGCTTCATCTTTGTCGTAGGAAAGCACGGCCAGGGCTTCGAGGTGTTCGGCCGGAGCCATCCCCGCCCCGCCGCTACAAATGGCCAGCTTGCGCTCGCGGGTCAGATGGCCGGAGAGTACATCCTCGCGCAGCGACGCACTAATTGGAGCGGCCCTCCTGCGGCGTGAGATCGGCGCGCGTAAGCGTCTTGCTCCCGGGCTGGCCGGGCGGGCCCAGCGGCGGAATCTCACGGCCATTCAGCGTGACGAACAGCGCGCTGGGGTCGCGCGCGCTGACTTCGAACTTCTCCCGCGCATGGAAACTTTGCTTGTGATCCTTATCCATGCTCCCTTCGAAAACCACCGCGCCATCGGCAATTACCGTCACCGCCGTAGGCTTACCCGCTTCCACCTTGAGCAGCAGTTCGGTGGACGCATTGATCGCAGGCGCCAGCGGCAGGGGCGCGATTGCCGCGGCATCTTTATTGGCTGGCGCTGCCTCTGCGGCCGCGCCGCTGCTGCGCTGCGCCAATGCCGCGCGATCCCATAGGTCGCTGATCCACGGCCCGAGCCACGACGCGGATTCACGCCACGCCAAGTAGCCGCCGGCCAGCAGCGCGGCCAGCAGCGCCACCGTCAGCGCCGGCATGATGCGACGCTGGCCCTTCCCGTCGGTGGCCCACACCGCCATTTCCGGCTTGTCGTTGGTGGTGAGCGAGTACTCGGACATCAGCGCGTCTTCATCCAATCCCAGAAAACGCGATACCGAGCGCACAAAGCCGCGGTTAAAAACTCCACCGGGCAGTTCGTGCCACTGTTCGTTTTCCAGGGCCAGAAGGAAGCGGGTGCTGATGCGGGTGGCGTTGGAGATTTCCTCCAGCGAGACGCCGCGCATCTCACGTTCGCGCCGCAAAGTCTCGCCGAAGTTGCCTTTCTTCATGAGGGAAGCTCACAGCCGACAGCTCACAGTCCACAGTCAACAGTCAACAGTCGACAGCTCACAGTCCACAGCGCAAAGTTGCGAGTCTGAACGATGGACTGCAAGCTGTAGACTGTCGACTGTAAGCTGTCGGCTGTCAGCTTGACTCGCTGCTCCACACGCACTATAGGCGGCTGAACAAAGTGTGTCAATCTTCGCCGTAACTGCTGCTGTTTACCATGACGCAGCCAAGCCGTTCGAGTGGTTAATGTCAATCCGCCGCAGCGGATGAAAGTCGCGCGCCTCAAGATGCCGCTGAAAAAAATCCGGCATCCCGATCGAAGCCAGCGACCTGCTCTTCGCTGAAAACCAAATTGCGCCAGTTCGGCATCGTGCTTTCTTGCACTTCGTAAAGGGCGGCGCCAACCATCGGCTCGCCTTTTTTCAGGGTGCAACTACGCACCAGCAGGTTCGGTGTTCTGAGTTCTGAGTTAGTTCTGAGTTGCACCCCGCTGACCCTCGTGCAATCCTGTTGACGGACGCTATGCCCGCAGGCAATGGTCACAGCAGCAGCCCCCAGGACGCCACTGCTCTCCGCTTTATTCCCGCTCCGCCGCCGCGCTTTGGCATTCGCGCCGCGCGCAAATCGTCGCGTTTCATCCCGCTCGGCTTGCTGCTGCTCACCGTACTCTCCACCATGTATGTGGGCGCGCTCTACGCCATCGCCTACGATGCAGGCCGCGCCCCATTCTCGCCCGACGATAATCTTCTTCTGCCGGTGCTCTCCGACCCTAGCCTGCTGCTGATGGGCCTGCCGTTTTCTTTCACGTTGATGGGCATCCTGCTGGCGCACGAGATGGGACACTACTTCGCCTGCCGCTACTATCGCATTACCGCCACCGTGCCCTACTTCATCCCGTTTCCCAGCATTATCGGCACGCTCGGCGCGTTCATCCGTATCCGCTCGCCCATCGTGAACCGCAAGGCGCTCTTCGATGTCGGCCTCGCCGGTCCCATTGTGGGTTTCCTCTTCGCACTGCCCGCGCTCATTGTCGCGGTTGTGTACTCGAAAATTGCGCCCGGCGCGCTGGCGGAATCCATGATCGCGTTCGGCGATCCGCCCTTGGTACGGCTGGTTTCAGTGCTTCTGCGGCCTGAAGTGCCCACGGGCGACTTGCTGCTCCATCCCGTAGGGCGCGCGGCGTGGGTAGGACTCTTTGCCACCGCACTCAACCTTCTGCCTGCGGGCCAGCTCGACGGCGGCCACGTGGTCTACGCGCTTTCCAGCCGCTGGCATCGCCGCATTTCGCTGATTGTTGCACTGGCCATCGCGCCGATGGGCTTTCTGTGGTTTGGCTGGACGGTGTGGGCGGTGCTGCTGCTGATGTTCGGCTTCCGCCACCCGGTGCTACTCGACCGCTACGACCCGCTCGACCGCAAGCGCCGCCTCTGGGCGGCCATCGCGCTGGTCATCTTTCTCCTCTGCTTCACGCCCATGCCGCTCTCGCAACAGTGAGGCTCAAACTCAAAACGTAGAACTCAGAACGCAGAACTCAGAACTACGACGGGACCAACAATCGTAAGCGACACACGGGCGATAGTGATGATTCATCGGACGCTCCGCAGGGTAGCATCGGAAAAAGATGACGCAGAGACGCAAAGCGCGCAGAGAAACGCAGAAAAAACAAAGAGGGAAACTCCGGGTTGTTTCTCTGTGCGAAATGCCGGTTGGAGTTACCGCTTTACTGGGTCGCAGACCTTCGGAGAGAAGAAGTTCTGAAGTTCTGAGTTCTGAGTTCTGAGTTCTGAGTTCTGAGTTCTGAGTTCTGAGTTCTGAGTTCTGAGTTCTGCCTTCTGATTTTCCCGCACCGATCACCGACCACTGCCCGCCGGCCACCGTCACATCAGACTGATCGGATCCACGTCCACCATCACCGCGCTCTCCGGTATTTCTTTTTTTGCGCAGAAATCCAGCGCGCCAGCCAGCGCGCGGTTCATCGCCGACCGCTTTGGCGACTTCAACAGAAACTGAAACCGATACTCGCGCTTCAACCGCGCCAGCGGCGCCGCCGCCGGCCCCAGCACCTTGATGCTTTCCGATTCATGCGGCCGCAGAAATCCGTCAATCGCGCGCGCCCATCGCGCCGCGTTCTCGATCTTGCGGTCGCGCACAATCACGTTGGCCAGTGCCGTAAACGGCGGGTAATGCATCAGCCGCCGGAAGCGCAGTTCCTTTTCGAAGAATGAGGCGTAATCCTGTTGCGCTGCGTGCTGCACGGCATAATGTTCCGGGTAATACGTCTGCACCAGCACTTCGCCGGGCAGCGCGCCGCGGCCCGCGCGGCCTGCCACCTGCGTCAGCAATTGGAATGTCCGCTCGGCCGCGCGAAAATCCGGCAAACCCAGCGTCAAATCCGCGCTCACCACCCCCACCAGCGTCACGCGCTGGAAGTCGTGACCTTTGGCCACCATTTGCGTGCCCACCAGCAGATCGATTTCTCCCGCCGCAAACGCCCCCAGCACCTGCTGATACTCGCGCTTGGTGCGCACCGCATCGCGATCCAAGCGTCCTACCTTCGCCTGCGGATACAGTTTGCGCAGCAGCTCTTCGATCTGCTCCGCGCCTTCGCCCACAAAGTACACGTGCTCGGACTCGCACTTGGCGCACTGCCTGGCCACCCGCGCGCTGAATCCGCAGTAGTGGCACACCATGCGCTCGCGCCGCTTGTGATAGGTGAGCGAGATGCTGCAATTCTCGCACTGCGCAGTAGCCCCGCAGCTCCGGCACAACGCAAACCACGAATACCCGCGCCGGTTAATCAGCAGCAGCGCCTGCGTGCCGGCGCTCAGCCGCTCCGCAATCGCTGCCCGCAATTTTTCTGAAAATGGCGCGGCGCGTTGCGTGCGACGGAAATCGTCGCGCATATCCACGATTTCCACTCGCGCCATGGGCCGGTTTTCCACGCGCCCGCCCAGCTCCAGCAGCCGGTACTTGCCGGCGCGCGCGTTGTGAAACGTCTCCAACGACGGCGTCGCCGACCCCAGCAGCGCCACCGCGCCTTCCCTCCGCGCCCGCACGATCGCCACGTCGCGCCCGTTATAGCGCGGCGTCTCCTCTTGCTTGTAGGCCGACTCCTGCTCCTCATCCACGATCACCAGCGCCGGGCGCTCCAGCGGCGCAAAAACCGCCGACCGCGTGCCCACCACCACCCGCGCCTCGCCGCGCCGCACCCGCCACCATTCGCGCGCGCGTTCCACATCCGGCAGCGCGGAGTGCAGCACCGCCACCACGTCTCCGAACCACGCCCGGCACAGCCGCCCCACCCACAACGTCAGCGCAATCTCCGGCACCAGCACCAGCGCCGTGCGGCCCGCTGCCAGCGCATGCTCCACCGCGCGCAGATACACTTCTGTCTTGCCGCTCCCCGTCACGCCATAGAGCAGGCCCGTCGCGTACTCGCCGGCATCCATCCAGCGCCGCACGTCGTCGAAAGCAGCCTGTTGATCGTCGTTCAGCACATTTGCCGGCGGCGTGAAGTCCGTCTCGAAGGCTTCTTCTTCCACTGCCAGCGGCTCCTCCCACGCCAGCAGCCGCCCTTGCCGTTCGAGTCGCTCCACCACGGACCGCGACACGTGCGCCTGCTTCAGCAGCAGCGTCACCGGCATCGGCCCGCGCACCTGCGTCAACTCTTCGCGAATGCGCCGCTCCGCCTCGCTCTCTGTTCTTTCTGCACTCTCCGCCTCCTCTGTGCCCTCTGTGCCTCTGTGCCCTCTGTGTTGATTCTTTTCTGCTGAGATTCGGAACTTCAAATCGGAAACCGGCTGCCCATCGTCTGCTTTCTCTGCACTTACCCCGCTCTCCCCGTGATCGCCAGCCGTATCTACCCACGCCACAATTTTTTGCATCCGCGCCTTGCGATGCTTGACCGCGTCGGCAAACTGCACTGCGCCACGCCGCGACAGCCGCGCTGCGGCACCCTCCCCGCCCGGCAGCTTCGCCAGCCGTGCCGCGTTTACCGGCTTGCCCTCCACTTCCAGCAATTGCAGCAGCGCCATCTCTTCCACCTGCGCTGCCGTGCGGTTCTGCAACGACTGCAATTCGCGCTGGAACTCCCGCCCCGCATCCGTCAGCTGAAGCTCGCGCTCGTGCCGCACCTCGACTGCCGGCGGCAGCATCGCGCGAAATAC
>JBOGNS010000099.1:0-9386 GCA_050747305.1 Candidatus Acidiferrales bacterium
ATCCACGCACCCGAAATTCAAGGGCGATCCCAAGCTAGCGCATCCCGGCCGCTTGCTGATGACCATGCTGGACTTCATGGTGGATCAGTACCTGCCGGTGCTGGACCAAATCGAAGAGCGCATGGAAGTGCTGGAAGAGCAGGTGCTCGAGAATCCCTCACCCGCCCTGCTGGCCAAGATATTCGACTTGCGCCGGGCCTTGATTGACTACCGCCGCGCCGCGCTGGCGATGCGCGAGGTGCTCAACCATCTGATCAACCGCACCGAGCCGTGGTACCGCACCCAGCAGATGTATTTCCGCAACATTTACGACCACGTGCTGCGCGCGCTCGACTTCGTGGAAACCTATCGCGATATCTTGAACGGCGTGCTCGACGTGCACCTTTCGGCCACCGCCAACCGCACGAATGACGTGATGAAAGTTCTGACCGTGTTCGCCACCCTGGCCACGCCGTTCTTGCTGGTCACCAGCTTCTACGGCATGAACTTCGATCACTTGCCGCTGCTGCACCACACGCGCGGGCCGGCGCTGATTAGCGTGGCCATGTTTCTGATCAGTTTTTTCATGCTGGCCTACTTCCGCCGCAAACACTGGATCTAGGAACTCAGAAGTCAGAACTCAGAACTCAGAACTCTCCCAATGACCTATCACCTATTCACCTACCTCCTTCACCGCCTTCGCCAGCTCCTCGTAGCTCAGCGTGCCCGGATGATAGAGCCTCACCACGCCGGCGCGATCGATCAGCACCAGCGTCGGCGAAGTGGAAGAGCCCCACGCCTTGAAATTCTCTTCGCTCACCGGCACGGTCATATTGATCTCGCTGTAGAATTTCTGGCGCACCGCATCTATGTAGGCCAGTTCCTGCTCCGGCGACGCATCCACGCCTCCGGCCACGTAGCCGTAGCGCTGCGTCGGCCCCACGATCACCAGACCTGCGCCGGCATATTCTTTTTGCAGCCGCGCCAGGATCGGCGCGAGCCGTTTGCAATCGCCACACCAGTGCGCCCAGAAAAACAGCAGCACCGGCTTGCCCTTCAGCGCCGTTAGCGGTGCGGGCTTCGCGCCCAAGTATTCGGTGATTTCGAGCGCCGGCGCGGGCTGGCCCGCGAGACTCAGCACGTGAATGTTCTTCTGGATACGCGTGCGAATCGATGTGCCGTGCCAGCGCTTCAATTCACGCGCAAGAAACTGCAACGCCTCGCTGCGCGCGTCACGGGCCGCCAGCGCATGCGCCTGCACCTCAATCGAAGCGCCCAGCGCCAGCGGCAACTGCTCATCGGCATCGAGCGTCCGCTTCTTCAATTGCTCCAAAGCCAGCTCCCGCGTCTCCGCCGCATACTTCTCCGCGCGCTCCCACGCCTTCGCCGCCTGGGCACCACGGCCCAGCCACGAAAGCGCCAGGATCATTTCCGGCGTCACGCCCTTGGTCGCGCGGTAGCTTGCGATGAGCTGCTCGCCCCGCGCAAAATCCTTGGCGCTCCCCGCCGCCCGCGCCTCGCGCACAATCGACTGGCCCGACGCCGCCCCAGCCATCAGGAACGCAGCGAGAACCGCGGTCGCCACTCTGCACAGTTGCATGCCGTCCTCCAGCCTGAGTCTATCCATTGGATTAGACGAAGATGCCCGCGGTTGCAATGGCCCGATTTGATCGCTTTTGTAGGGCGAAGGTCGCGCCATCGCGCTGAGGGTTGCGCCGATGCTGTACCTGTCAACTGTGGACCGTAGCCAGTCGGCTTCGTTCACACCTTGGCCAGCGCCTGCTCCAAATCGGCGGTCAGGTCCTCGGCGTCTTCAATGCCCACGGAGAGGCGCACCAGCCCGTCAGTGATGCCGATGCGCTGGCGCATTTCCGGCGGCACCGAGGCATGGGTCATCAGCGCGGGATGCGAGATGAGCGTCTCCACACCGCCGAGCGATTCGGCCAGCGCGCACAGCTTCACGTTGTCGAGCAGCCGCCGCGCCGCATCCACAGAGCCCATCTCGAAAGAAAGCATGGCGCCAAAGCCGCGCTGCTGGCGCTTGGCCACCTCGTGCTGTGGGTGCGATGGCAGGCCGGGGTAGTGAACGCGCTGCACTTTGGGATGCTTCTCGAGCCATTGCGCGATGGCCATGCCGTTGGCATCGTGCTGCTTCATGCGCACGGCGAGCGTCTTCAGCCCGCGCGCTACCAGCCAGCAATCCATCGGCGCCAGCCCCGCGCCGGCGGAGCGCTGGATGAAGTAAATGCGCTCGGCGTCCTCCGGCCTCGTGAGTACCACAACCCCGGCGGTGCAGTCGCTGTGGCCGTTGAGGTATTTGGTCATGGAATGCACCACGATGTGCGCGCCCATGGCGATGGGGCGCTGGAGATAGGGGCTGAGGAAGGTGTTGTCGACCACCAGCGTGATGTTGCGGTCACGCGCAATTTTGGCGATGGCCGCGATGTCGCTGACGATCATTGTGGGATTTGTGGGGGTCTCCACGTAAATCATTTTGGTGTTGGGCTTCAGCGCCGCTCGCAGGGCATCGAGGCTGGACGTGTTCACAAAGCTGAATTCCTGCCCAAACTGCACGAGCAATTGCGTGGTCAGGCGCACCACGCCGCCATAGACGGCTTCGCTGAGAATGATGTGGTCGCCCGGCCGCGTGAGGCGGAAGACAGAATCGATCGCCGCCATGCCGGAGGTGAAAACATAGCTGGCCGTGCCGCCCTCGAGGGCGGCGATGCACCGCTCCAGTCCCTTGCGATTGGGGTGATTGGTGCGCGCGTAGTCGAAGCCTTTGTTCTTGCCGAGCGCTTCTTGCACGTAGGTGGACGTCTGGTAGATGGGGGGCACGATCGAGCCGGTGGCAGGATCGGGCTCCTGTCCTACGTGAATCGCGTCGGTGGCAAAGCCCATGAATCCTCCCGTAGCACGGCCACTCTTGGCGGTGCAGTTTTCTCCGGCGTAACCGCAGCGTTGCGGCCTTTAGAACTGGCGCTCTTACCTGCCCGCCTTTGGCCAGCTTCAGCGAAGTCTCAGGACAGGCAGGAGTGCCTGTCCTACCCTTGCAGAAAAAGCGCCGCAGGACTAGAGTAATGCGCGGCTTGCGGCGAATGCGCGACGAAGTCGAAATTAGCGCAGCGGATGGCGGGAGTCAAACCCGCGTGCTGACCGGAAGCACGCCATGCGCAATCCATAATGGCGGGCAGCGCGCCAGGCCGCAAGCGGCATCAGATTAGGGGAATGCAGCAGGCACACATGACACGTAAGCGGCGACACTTCGCAGCCGCGCTCCTCGCAGGCGCGCTGTTGGTGTTTCCATTCACGTTGGCAGCAGCCGGAATCGAAGCGGGAGGCGGTTCGCAGGAAGACAAAGCCGGGAAGAAAGAGGCTGAAAAAAGCATCACGGATCTCCGTATTGAAGTGACGGCCGGCGACAAGAGCGAGCCCGTGGATCAGGCCAGCGTTTACGTGAAATATATGGAGGAGCGCGCGCTGCGTCGCGATAAAAAGGTCGAATTGAACCTGAAGACCAACCGCGAAGGCGTGGCGCGGCTCTCCGATGCGCCGCGTGGAAAGGTTCTGATTCAAGTGGTCGCGCCCGGCTGGAAGACGTTCGGCAAGTGGTTCGACCTCGACCAGGACCAGCAAACCATCAAGATTCGCCTCGAGAAGCCCCCCCGCTGGTACTAACCCGCCCCCCACAAGAGCGCGTGGGCGTTTTGCGGCCCCATCAAGCTAGCCATCGCTCGTCAGCCGCAGGGGCGTTCGAGCGACGGGCTGAAGCCCGGCGTGAGCAGGCGCGCGGGGCCTTTTTCTTCGATTACCATGATGTCTTCCAACCGCATACCGTACTCGCCGCGCAGGTAAATGCCCGGCTCATTGGAAAAAGTCATGCCCGGTTCGAGCACGGTGGTGCTGCCGCGCACCAGGTAGGGGTGCTCGTGGCCGTCGAGTCCGATCCCGTGGCCGAGGCGGTGAGTGAAGAGCTTGTAATTTTCACCGTAGCCCGCATCGCTGACCACTTTGCGTCCGGCGTCGTCCACGGAGCCTGTGGTCTTGCCACGCATGGCGGCGGCCAGCGCGGCGTCCTGCGCTTTACGCACGGTGTTGAATGCGGCGCGCAGCTTGTCAGAGGGGCGACCGAGCACGCTGCACCGCGTTACGTCCGAGGCATAGCCTTCCACCGACGTGCCGCCGTCAATCAACACCACGTCGCCTTCCTTCAACTGCTGCGGCTGGCGTGTGCCATGCGGCAGCGCCGCCCACTGCCCAAAGAGCACCAGCGCGCCACCGCCCAAGCCCATGCGCTGAAATCCCTGGCGCAACAGGTTGCTGACGTCGCCTTGCGTCATGCCCTCGCGCAACGAATCGAATACCGCGCGGTACACGTCCACGGTGGCTTCGCAGGCTACCTGCATCAGTTGCAATTCGTGCGCGGTTTTGCGGCTGCGGCAGCCGATGGTGACCGGATCAGCACTGGCGAATTCAAAGCCGTTTGCCGAGCGCCGCAAGCCATCGTAGAAGTGAAAGCGAGTGTGCTCTTCGACGCCGATGCGCCCGGTGCGCAGGCCGCGCTCGGCCAGCGTGGCGGCAGCAAGGGCATAAGGACTTTCGTCCTCGTGCCACACGCGCACCGGAATCTCCCAGCGCAGCAATTCGCGCGCGCGACCCTCTTCGAATGCGGGGCAAACGAGCAATGCATCGCCGGCGCGGGGGATCACGAAGGCGAAGAGCCGCTCGCTCAGCCCCCAGCGCACGCCGAAGAAGTAAAACATCGAGGAGCCGGGCGCGATGTACAGGGCATCGAGCCGCGGCGTGGCATCGCGCATCAACTGTTGCGCGCGCGCCACGCGCTGCTGCATTTCGGCCACGGCGATGGGCTTGGCGCGGTCGCCGAGTGGCTGCAGTTTATCGAAGAGTTGGCTGCGCCGGCCCGAACGTTGTGGTTGCCGGCCGGCGGCTTGCCCGCGGGCTTGCGCCTTCGCAGTGCCCGCGAAACTCGCGCCGAGCGCACTTGCCGCACCCGACTTCAGCCACTGCCGCCGCGAAATGCCCATAGGTTCCTCCGTGCCTGCTCCATCAGACGTGATGATAGGTCCACGCGTTTCTACGCAGGTGGCGCGGCGAAGTCAAGCACGGAACTGCTACTCCATGGCAAGCCGGCGAGCCGGTGCACGGCAGGGCGCAGGAAAAACACGGAGACGCGGAGAATCACAGAGAGCGCAGAGGAAGTGTCTTGAATCTGACACCTGACACCTGCAATCTGCAATCCGCAATCTGAGGCCTTTTCGACAGAGCGAAACGCCGCGATCGCTTCACGGGCCCCGGAGCACACGGATCACCGCGGTCTCCGTGGCCAAATATAGGTTGCCGTCGGGGCCGACGGTCACATCAATGATCGGGCCTAGCGTGCCGTCGATGACGGTGTGCGTCTCGAGCACGTTGCCGTTCGCGGCTTCGTCCACAACCAGGCGGCGAAGCCGCCCATCATTGAAGCTGGCGACGAACAGGTGATTTTCCCACTCCGGGAAAACCGTGCCGCTGTAGAACACTAGGCCGGTGGGCGCGATTTGCGGGTTGAAGACGGCGATGGGAGCGACAAACGCCGGATCCGTGTCGCCGCACGGATAGTTGGGGCGCCAACCGTAGTGGCCGCCGGACACAATGCGGTTCACTTCGTCATCGCAGCTTGGCCCATTGTCGGTTACGTAGGGAGTGCCGGCCGTGCGGTGGAACGCGAGCCCGAAGGGATTGCGGAGGCCGCGCGCGAGCATTTCTTCGTTGGCCACCGGATTGTCAGCGGGAATGCTGCCGTCCGGATTCAGGCGAAGCACTTTGCCGCACGGGCAACTGGTGGACGCGGCATTGCCAGGATTCCCGGCGTCGCCGGCGGTGGCGTACAGCATGCCGTCGGGACCGAAGCTAAGCCGCCCGCCATTGTGATTGCTGGCGGCGGGGATGTTGTCGAAAATCACGATTTCGTTCAAGCCGAGACCGGCCACTTCGGTAAAGCGCACAATGCGGTTGCGCAGCGGGTTGGGCGCCGTGTGGTAGAGGTACACGAAGCCGTTGGTGGCAAAGTTGGGATCGAATGCAATTCCCAGCAGCCCTTGCTCGCCACTGCTGGCCAGCGGGGTGACGGTAACAAACGGCGTGGGGAGTAATTGTCCGTTGTGCACGATGCGCACGTTGCCGGAGTTTTTCTCGGTGTAGAACAGCCGGCCGTCCGGCGCAAATGCGAGGCTCACGGGGAAGGCGGCGCCGGTGACGACGTTTTCCGTGCGAACCGTGATTCCTCCCGGAGGGGGAGGCGGTGGCGGGGGAGGCGGCGGATTCGGCGTGGTTTCTCCGCCTCCGCCACCGCAGGCAATCAGAAACAAAGTGAGCACGAGCAGCGTGAACATTCGCATCAGGTTTTCGCTCCAAAGAAAAGAAATGGCCCGAGGAAAAAAATCCCCCGGGCCGAGAATTCGAATTGATGGTAGGCAGGAACGACCGGCTGCGTCTCTACGGGGAATTACTGAATGCGGCCTGCGCCGTTTCCTTCAGGTCAATCGCCCACGGTCGGCCGGTGTTTTTCTGTATGGCACGAGCGGGAGAGCAAGGCTGGGCGGCAAAGCGCTTGGGTTACGGATCCCGAACCAAGCGCACCACTGCGGACTGTGCGGCTAAATAGAGGTTGCCGTCCGGACCGACGGTTACGTCGAGCAGAGGGCCGAGCGATCCATTCACCACCACCGCTTGTTCCAGCACAGCGCCATTTTGCGCCTCGTCCACACGAAAGCGGCGCAAGAAGCCGTCGTTGAAGCTGGCGAGAAAAAGGTGATTCTGCCACTCCGGGAAAACGCTGCCACTGTAAAAGGCGATGCCCGTGGGCGCGATGGGCGGCGTGAAGCGGATGATCGCGCCGCGAAACATGGGATTGGTGTCGCCGCACGGATAGCTGGGGCGCCAGCCGTAGTTGCCGCCCGGAACGATGCGATTGATTTCGTCGTCGCAGTTGGGGCCATTGTCGGAAACGTACGGCGTGCCTGCTGTCGGGTGGAATGCAAGGCCAAATGGATTGCGCAGGCCCAGCGCGAAGAGCGCATTTCCTGGCACGGGATTACTGGCAGGTATGCTGCCGTCGGGATTAAAGCGCAGCAGCTTGCCGGCGCGAGAGGATTGATTCTGCGAATTGGCGGGGTCGCCGGCGTCGCCGATGGTCACGTAGAGCAGGCCGTCGGGGCCAAAGGCGATGCGGCCGCCGTTGTGGTTCGAGTCTGCGTTGTTGGCGGGCAGATTGTTGATGATTACCGTTTCGCCCGATCCCAGATTGCTCGCTTCGGTGTAGCGCACCACGCGGTTGTGTACCGGAGGGCCGGGATGGGTGTGATAGACGTACACGAAGCGATTGTTCGCGAAGTTGGGGTCGAAGGCGATGCCCAGCAGGCCGCGCTCGCCGGCGGTGGCCAGCGGCGTCACGGTGAAAAACGGATTCACCAGCAACTGGCCGTTCTGCACGATGCGAATCTGACCGCTGTTTTTCTCGGTGTAGAACAAGCGGCCGTCCGGAGCAAACGCGATGGTGACGGGGAAGTCGGCGTTGGGCACCACAGTCTCCGCGCGAACGTTGACCGGCGACCCGCCGGGTGGCGGATTATTTCCGCTAAAGTTGCCGCCGCCTCCGCTGCATCCAGCGAGCAGAGCCGCGAGCGTGAGTACGCTGAGCTTCCGCATGAGATTCGCTCCGAATTTGTAGCGGCGACCTTTAGGTCGCCACAGGTTTTTGCACACAGCCCGATGCGACTTGAAGGCTGCCGTTAGAAGCCGCACGGCAGAAGCCGCACGGCGATGGCGACCTGAAGGTCGCCGCTACAAAAATGGCCCGGGATACGGTGACCCCGGGCCGGATCGTATTCGATTTTATTCCATTTACCGGCGTCGCCGGGTTTCGGTTTGGCCGGGCATGTACGTAACGTCAACGGGCGCTTCCAACTGGAATTCCAGCGTAGTTTCCGAGGGGATGCGGATTTGCTGGCCCTTGGTGAAGACCTGCACGCCGGTGCCGGCGCCGGCGCCGATCGCGGCGCCGATGGCCGCGCCTTTGCCGCCGCCGGCAATCGCGCCGATGGCCGCGCCAATGGCTGCGCCACCGCCGACCTTGGCCGCGGTGTCTTTGCCGCGTGACTTGCCCATCTCTTCGTAGGTGCTGCTTACGAGCTCGTAGGTGCGGCCCTGAAAGGTCAAGCGCGCGAGCTCCATGCGCAACTCGCTGCGACCGGCCATACGTCCGGCGGATTTCGCTTCTGCAAGGCGAACGAAAACGTCAGCACCTTCCGGCACTACGGTTTCGCCGTCCACAGTTATGGGCGAATCGAGTGAAGCGCGAAAGATTTGGCCGGTTCGATGAACCTCGGAGTCCACCGAGTCAATCATGCGGATGGCGACGTCGGTGCCCGCAGGGATCGTGACTTCCAAAGGTTCCGGCTCCGGCTCTGGAGCTACCGGCACAGCGGGCGCTGCGGGTTGCGGTGCAGGCGCCGGGGCCGGCGTGTGCGCGACGGGGCGCGGCCGCGGGGCTGGAGGCTTCGCAGCCGCGCGGCGGGGCGCCGGCGCAGGTTCCGGCTCCGGTTCGGCCGGCATGACAGGCTCGGCGACCTCAGCGGTGGCGACGGTCATCTGGTCGTCTATTTTCGTGACGCCCTGCGTTTCCTGGGCGAGTTTGTAGGCTTGGTAGCGCGCGCTCTCGCTGGGCAAGTCGCCCTTCAGCGTGACCACGCCCTTTTGCGACGTGATCTCGAGGTTGGCGTTTTTCAGTTGCGGGTCGGAGAAGAACTTGGCTTTGACGTCGGTGGCGATGGCCTCATCGCTGGGCCCGCTGGCGCAGGCCGCGAAACTCAATACCGCCAGGGAAAGCATCACCGTGTAGATTGCTGCCACTGTCCGGGACTTGCGCATGGTGCGCATTTCGCTCCTCCTTGTAATTTCCGCCTCGCTCGGCGAGGGATGCGGCCTGAGCCGGGCCTGCCGGCCGCCTGTGCGTCCACCAGCTTTGATGCGCCAGAGGGCCGCAAAGTTCACCGCGTCTGGGTCGGTGAGAGGTAAGCGTAACCTGTCAGTGCCCTGCCACACAAAGGAAACGGGGCAAGGCCGAAGCCTTGCCCCGCTGTGTTTCGGCCGGAGCCGCATGAGCGGCTCCGGGCTGAGACTGGGCTAGAACGATACGCGAACGCCAAATTGCAACGCGCGCGGAATGCCGGACGAGAACGAACCGGAGCCGGCGCCCACGCGGGCGGGAATCGCCCCTTGCACCGTTCCGTTAATCGAACCCGCTGATCCGTCAAGCACGGATGTCAGGGACTGGTAGTTCGCGATGTTGAACACGTTGAAGATCTCGAAGTACGGCTCCACCGTAACGCGCTCGGTGAGGCGGATGG
>JBOGNS010000100.1:0-2871 GCA_050747305.1 Candidatus Acidiferrales bacterium
TGACGCGCACGACTGCCGCAAAGATCGAGTTCAATCAGAGAACGAGTGAAGCGCTCGCCACCGGGAACGTGAGGACGAGTTATTTGCAACCGGGCACGGAACGTCGCACCGACACCGAAGATGCCAATGGCGGCGCGGTACGTGCGCCGGGCGGGCAGGGGCCGAGTTTTGCGCGCGAGCCGGCGCACATTTCCGCGGATCGGCTGCGCGTGTCGGGGGATGCGGGGCGAGCCGTCTACAGCGGTGGAGCGCGGCTGTGGCAGGGCGACGCAGTGATCGAGTCGGAGCAGATGGAGTTGAATCGTGACGGGCAGCGGATTGAAGCGCGCGGCAAAGTGCGCGGCGTATTCCCGCAGGCACCGCTGGCTGCACGAATCGGGACGACAAGCGAGCCAAATCGCAAAGACCAACACAGAGAGCACAGGAGCGCGGAACTCACCGAGAATTCACAGCCGAGGTTAGGCGTGGCGCCGAACGTCGTGAAATTTACCGCGGGGAGGTTGACGTATCTGGGCGCCGAAGGTCGCGCGCGGCTGGCGGAAGGAGTGACGGCGGAGTCGGCGCAAACGAGAATGACGGCGCCGGAGATGACACTGGAGTTTGCGAACGCTGGCCGAGCCCGAGCCGGCGCGCCGCAGAGTTTTGCGGACGATAAAAAGGTGGCGCGGGCGGTGGCCACCGGCGGCTGCACCGTGCGGCAAGCGACGCGCCGGGGCACGGCGGAGCGGTGTACGTACGAGGCCGCGGAAGGAAAATTCGTGCTCAGCGGCGGCCAGCCGGCGCTCTTTGATCCGGAGTTGGGGACCACCACGGGCCTTCAATTGACCTTCTTTTTAGCGGATGATAAGATTCTCGTCGAATCGGCTGAGGGTACGCGCACCGTAACGCGACACCGGGTTGAGAAATGATTCGGGATGTTGAAGCTCCAGGCCGTCGAGCTGAGTAAGTCGTACCGAGGCCGCAGGATTGTTGACCAGGTCAGCTTGGACATCGAGCAGGCGGAAGTGGTGGGCCTGCTCGGCCCCAACGGTGCAGGGAAGACCACGACCTTCTACATGCTGGTTGGTTTGGCCCGGCCGGACGCCGGACGGGTGCTGCTGAACGGCGAAGATATCACCGACCTTCCCATGTACCTCCGGGCCCGCAACGGGCTCAGCTACCTTCCGCAGGAGCCATCGGTTTTCCGCAAGCTGACCGTCGAAGAGAACTTGCTGGCGGTGCTGGAGACTTTGCCGCTTACGCCGGAGCAGCAAGTGGACCGGCTGGAAGAATTGCTGGCGCAGATGGGTCTGGAGCGGCTGCGGCACAACGGCGCGTATACGCTATCGGGCGGCGAGCGGCGGCGGCTGGAGATTGCGCGGTCGCTGGTGTTGCAGCCTTCCTTCGTGCTGCTGGATGAGCCGTTCGCAGGCATTGACCCGCTCACGGTGGAGGATTTGCACAAGATTATCGGCGAGCTGCGGACGGCCGGAATCGGAGTGCTGATTACAGACCATAATGTGCGAGAAACCCTGCGCGTCACCGACCGGGCGTATATCATTAATGACGGGAAGATTTTTCGCGCAGGAACGCCGGCGGAATTGAGCGCAGACGCGGAAGTGAGAAGAGTGTATCTGGGCGAGAAATTCAGCATTCATTAGAAACTCAGAACTCAGAACTCAGAACTCAGAACAAAACAAGAACATAAAGGAAACAGAGGCACAGGGATCGCGGACGGCGGGAGGGCAAAGCGGGAGAGCACGAGAAAGCGGAATTGACGGTATTTGAAGAAGTTTGGGACAAAAGCTGAAGGAGACAGCGGCACAGGTCTCAATCTGACTGGAATCGCAGAAGAGAAATGGGAAACTGGCTACAACCGAGATTGCACCTGAAGGTGGCGCAGAAGCAGATTCTGACGCCGGGCCTGGTGCAAATGGTCAGCGTGCTGGCGCTGAACCGGCTCGAGTTGCGGGAAATGATCAACCAGGAGATGGTCGCCAATCCGATGCTCGAGGAGTACGAAGAACTGGAAGAGCAAGAAGAGCGCGAGGCAGGAGCGGGTGTTGATGGCGCCGGCGCAGAAGTCCAGGCAGGCGAGCTTGCTGCCGGCGAGGAAAGGCCGAGCGATACCTCCGGAGCGGAGACTGCTGCAATCTCGGCGGATGGGCTGGGCGAGCGGGCCTCGGCGGAGAGTGAACCCGGCGCGGAAGGGGCGGAGGGCGCGGCCGATGACGGGTTCCGCGAAATTCAGGAAGTGATTCGCGAAACCATGAGCCGCGAAGCCGCCGAGGGCGCGCCGGCGAATCCCTTCGATGAATTCGATGCCAACGCGTTTTTCAGCCAGTATCTGGATAGCGGCGGGGGAGAGGACCGGCGAGAACGCGAAGAGAGCGAAAAGCCGTCGTTCGAAACGTTTCTTTCCTCGCCGCAGCAGCTCACCGATCATCTGCACTGGCAACTCCGCGCTTCCATTTGCAGCGAGCAAGTGCGCGCGATTGCGGAAGTGATCATCGGCAACCTGGACGAAGATGGCTACCTGACGGCAACGCTCGAGGAGGTTGCGCAGTCCGGCCCATACGAAATGGAAGACGTGGAAGAAGCGCTGGCGGTGGTGCAGGAAATGGATCCGCCGGGCGTAGCGGCGCGCAACCTGCGCGAGTGCCTGCTGATTCAGTTGAAGGCGCTGGCGCCGGGCGACACGCTGGCGCAACAAGTGGTAAGTGAATGTCTGCCGCAACGCGCCATGGCTGCCGACGCCGACCCGAACAATCCCGAATCCCCACTTGTCAAGCAATTCCAGAACAACCAACTCAAGGAAGTTGCGCGGGCGCTGGGGCGTCCGGTGGAGCACATCAAGCGCGCGGTGGATGTGATTCGAGGGCTCGACCCGCG
>JBOGNS010000101.1:0-4396 GCA_050747305.1 Candidatus Acidiferrales bacterium
CAGCCTTGGTGGCGCGCTACCATCGCGGCACGGATCCCAGCGAGGATCACGAAGGCTTCGCGCTGCTTTCCGGCGAGGAGCGCCGCGCGGTGACGTGGCTCGCGGCTGTCGTGCGGCTGGCCGATGCGCTGGTGGGCGACCCGCACGGGGAAGCCTCGCGGGTGCGCGTGGAAAGCTCCGGCGGGATTCACATCTGGGCCGAAGGCTACACGGCCGACCCCGACTGGGCGGCGCGTGTGCGGGAAAAACAGCGTTTACTCGAAAGCGTGTCCGGCCGGCCGGTGTTCGTGCGTCCCGCGCAAGAGCCTGCGCTGAAGGCGCACGCCGCCGCAGGCTAGAGTGTTTGTGGTGGCGGACTTCGGTGCTGCAAAGCGAACCGGCGCATTCGCGCGCATCAATTCATCTTGCGCAGCATTTTCGGCGTCACCACCCATTGCAAAGTGCCTCGCCGCGCGCCGGGCGCCTGCAACTCTACGCATGCCACTCCGGCCTTCTTCAGCACCGTCACAGGATGCGCGGCGCCCAGCGCGTGCGCAATCAGGTGATCCATGTTCGGCGCGTGGCCGAAGCAGATTACTTCTTCGGCGTGCAGCTTCCTCAGCGCGCGGAAGAAATCCGCCGCCGCGGCCTCCGGCAGCAGCTCCGGAGTGCGCCGCAGCTTGCTCAGAGACAGGTCCAGCTCTTCGCAAACGATTTCAGCGGTTTGCAGTGCGCGGAGGTATGGGCTGCTGAGGACGGTGCGCGGTTTGACGCCCAGCGCCCGCAAGCCGCGTGCCGCTTCGCGCGTTTTCTCGACGCCTTTGGGCGTCAGGTGGCGCTCCGCCTCCGGCGGGGCATTCGGGTCGTCACGATCAATCGCAATGCCGTGACGCATCAAATACAGCAGCATCGTCGCTCCTTCGCCTGTAGCGGCGACCTTCAGGTCGCCACATCGCACTGGCGCCTCAATCGCACTGGCGCCTCGACAGAAATGGCGACCTAAAGGTCGCCGCTACATTCTTGCTACCTTCCGCGCCGGCCTCGTGCCGCTCCCCCGGCGGGCGCGGCGAAAGCCCGCAACGCGCTTGAATTCCTTTTCGAACAGTTTGGCTTTCTTGCGCGCTTCCGCGAGCATGGCGGGCGTGGTTTTGCCGGTGAGCTCGAGGACCACGCGCTTGCCATCGACCGCGGTGTTGATCTCGCCCACGTCCTGCTGATGGGTATTATCCAGGGCCTCGGCAATGCGCAGCAGCGCGGCCATGGCGCGTACCTGCCGCTGGCTGTCTTTATCGAGCGAGGAATAAAGCTTGTGGTGCGGCTCGGGCACGGCATTGCTGTGATAGCGCGCGATGGCTGCCACGCGCGCGCGCAGGTCGCCATTGAGCGACCCGATCTCGCCATTTCGGATCAGGTATTCACTGTGCTTGTGATGCGCATCGGCGCTGACGAAGTACCCCACGTCGTGCATCACCGCGGCCAATTCCAGCGCCAGCCGGGCGTCCGGCGCTTGCCGGTGCACCGGCCCTAGCTGGTCGAAGAGAGATAGCGCCAGCCGGCGCACGTGCTCCGCATGGCGCGCATCGTACTCGGCGCGCCGCGCAAAAGCTCGTGCGGCAGTCACCAACTCCTGCGTCTCGCGTGATCGCGTATCACCGGGCGCGGCCGCGAAATGCGCCATCACCAGTTCGCGCAGCACGCCTTCGCGCACGCCGACCCCCGGCACAATCAAGTGACGCAAACCGAGCCACTGCCCCAAGGTGGCGAAAACCACTGCGGCAATGCCCATCACCTCGGCACGATCCCGCCGCACGCCGTACTCCTGCATGCGCGCCGGCACGCTGCGGCGCACGATCTCCCACATGCGATCGCGCAGGGACCGCATGTTCAGCGTCTCAAAGCCGTGCTCCGCCGGGCCGCCGGCGATTTGTGCCAGCGCTTCGGCGTTGCCGCCGCACGCCACAGCCGGCGCTCCCGCCAGGTCCGGCCGCTTGGGTACCAGGCTGCGCAGGAGCGAGCGCACATAGCCTGCGACCTTCTCCACTTGCCCCGGCGTCATCGCCCCATGCAACTTGAGCGACTCCATCAAGCGCACGGTGCCAACAGGCAATTCCACGCTGGACTCGAGCGATCCCTGCCGAAGGGAACTGATCTCCAGGCTTCCGCCGCCCAGATCAATGATGACGCGGGGCGAAAGCTTGTCGCCGACCGCGGCCAGCACGGCGGTGCGCACCAGCCGCGCTTCTTCCGCGCCGCCCACCACTTCCAGGCGGATGCCGGCGCCGCGCTGGATGCGGTCAATCAGAACTTGGCGATTGCGCGCCTCGCGCGTCGCACTGGTGGCCACGGCGCGGTATTTGTCCACGCCGTGTTTGTCCATCACGCGCCGAAAATGCCGGAACGCCTTTATCGCATTGCGCAACGTAGCTTCGTCAAAGCGCCGTTCTGTGAATGCGCGGCGCCCCAGGCGCAGCGGATAGCGCTCGGTGGTCAGACGATAGATTTCCCAGGGGGATTCGGCGCGCGCCACCGCCAGGCGCAAGGCATTCGACCCAGCGTCAATCGCGGCAATGTGCAGCGGATGAGCCATCACCGCCACAAGTGTAGCAATCCCGGCGAGGGGCGGTATCGGGTGCGGCGAATCCCCAGGTGGGACGCGATGCGCTTGCGCAGGATCTGGCTCACCGCCGGTACGCTGGCCTGTCCATTCACTTCCACGAAATCGTGCTTGCGCGTGAGATAGGCAAACTCGCGGCGCACCATCGTCTGGTAGCGGATAAAGGATTTATAGAGATTGTTGGAGAGTGACATATCGCGGCCCGCTTCCCAGTAGCTGATGGCGGGATTCTTCTTGAATTCGCGGTCGAAGGCCACTTCCGGCTCTACGTTCAGCCAGAAGGTCAGGTCCGGCTTCAGCGCCAGGCTGTACAGCCGGTGAAGATAATCGCGGCCGATGCCGCGCACCGCGGCGCGTGCAATCAGCGTGTAGATGTAACGGTCTGCGAGCACGATCAGGCCGGAGCGCAGCGCCGGGATGATGCGATGCTCGAGCTGGTCGAAGAAGTCGGTGGCATACATCAACGCCAGCGTCATGCGCGTGACGGCATTGGCGGCCAGCAGGCTGTCGATGTCTTTCGCCACCAGGTTGGACCGGCGCAGCCCCATGCTCTGCACGGCGAAGCCTTCCGATTCGAGCCACTCGGTCAGCAAACTGATATGCGTGGAGCGGCCCGAGCCATCGGTCCCCTCCACCACGATCAGCGTGCCACCCAGCTCGGACGCTTTCACCCCGAGCAGCGGAACATCCGTCTGAAGCGGCTCGGCGGCAGCGGGCGTGCCGTTCGGCGATGGCCCGGCCTGAGCGGCGCGCTGCGCAGCTTCTTTCCTGGCCGTCTTGGGACGCCTGCGGTTCATCAGCCTGGCAGGAACTGCGTCAGGTCAACGCGCGAGCGCACGATATCGCGCATCCCGCGCTGTAGCTTATTCACCGGCTGCGTCCCGTCCATCACCACGAAACGGTCGGTGTCTATCATCTTGTCGTACTGCTCCATGATCATCCCCTGAAACACGCGGAAACTTTCGGCGCGGTCGTAGGAAATGTTCAGGTCCATGCCCGCTTCGTAATACTTCAGCCGCGGGCGGCCGCTCAGGATGCGGTTGACCGCCACTTCGCGCGGCGCGCGGAAGTAGAAGACGATGTCGGGGACCGGCGCGAAGCTGTAGAGATTGCGCAGCCAGCGCTCCGAGCACCCACGGGCGGAGTCGCGCGCAAACGCGGTGTAGATGTAACGGTCGGCCAGCACCAGCGAGCCGCCGTGCAGCAGCGGCAGGATCTGTCGCTCACAACGATCCGCGAAGTCTGCGGCGTGCAGCAGCGAGAACGTCACCGGCGTCAGCATACGCTTCTGCTTGCCGCGCCGCGTGGCGTTCTTCACCAGCGGGGACGAGTTCCACTCCGTAAAGTGGATGCGATAGCCACCGATCTCCAGCCAGCGCTTCAGCAGGTAGAGCTGCGTGCTTTTTCCGGAGCCGTCCACACCTTCCACGACGATCAGCGCGCCCGGGTAGGGCCGAGTTCCGGTTGTGGCGGTTTTCGGAGCATCGCCAGCAACGGCGACGACTTCAGTTTGCGTGGAAGCCATAGGCGGGCTCGAGGTGAGCCTTGACGATGGTATCAAGAGGTGGATTTTAGAGGAAGGCCGGGCACGCCAGCTTGACGCCACGATGACGCCGATGTGACAACGGTAACCAACGAACTGACGGGCACAGGCCCCCTGCGAGCCCAAAGGGTTGGAAACAGGTTCCGCAGTCACAGATTCGCCAGGCACGCTCCTGCTTCCGACCGTTTGGCCCCCCGCGGCCTGCGCCCCGGGGCGCCTGTACTTATAGAGCTACCATCAACTGACGCAGGGCCTGATTC
>JBOGNS010000102.1:0-2784 GCA_050747305.1 Candidatus Acidiferrales bacterium
GCAGTTCCAAGACGATTCAGAAGGCTCTGGCGAAAGCATCCTTAGTCGCTCGAGATCCTCTTCCGGTTTGTTGCTTCATCGGTGATGCACGCAAGAGGCTTTGAGTCATGGCGCGTTCTGCTGAAGAGCTCCTCGAGTTTCACCGCCTGCGCGGGATTGTGCGCGGGTACACGACGTGTGCGCCGGGCCGTGCGCACGTCGATGCGCTGGCGCCGGGGCACGATCGCGTCGCGCTGGAGGCTGCGTTTGCGCTGATCGGCGAGGCCATGGCCTACCTGCGCGCGGGGCATGAGCTGGGATTCGGCGCGCTCGGCGACCCGGCGGCGTGGCTGCCGCGGCTGGAAGTTCCCGGGTCGGTGCTGGCGCCGGCAGAAATTCTGGATGCGGCGTCGCTGCTGGAGACCACGGCGTGGCTCAAGCAAGTGTTTCGTCCATCCGGCGCGGGCGGACAAGCGATGGCGAAAGAGGTCGAAGCGGCGAAATTTCCGCGCCTGGCCGCGCGTGCGGCGGCGCTGCCGGATCTGCGGCAGCTTTCCACCGCCATCCGGCGCGCGGTGCTGCCCAACGGCGAAATCAGCGACGATGCATCGCCCGCGCTGAAGCGCATCCGGCAATCGCTGGGGCGCACGCGGGATGAGATTCACAAATCTCTGCACGCCGTGCTGCGTGCGCGCGGCATGGAGGCCGGCGAAGATTACGTCACGCTGCGCAACGAGCGCTTCGTGATTCCCGTGCGCGCCACCGACAAGCGCCAAGTGCCCGGCGTGGTACACGGGTCCAGCGGCACCGGGCAAACGGTGTTCGTCGAGCCGCTCGACACCATCGAGCTCAACAACAAGCTGGTGCAACTCGCCGAGGATGAAGCGGCGGAGATTGCGCGCATCCTCGCGGAGCTCACCGACCGGCTGCGCGACAACCTCGGCCCGCTGCAAGCGGCCGCAGCCACCATCGCTGAGGTGGATTCCACATTTGCCCGCGCGCGCTTTGCGCGGGAGTTCGATTGCGTGCTGCCGGTGCTGAGCGAAACAGCGGCGCTACGGCTGGAGCAGGCGCGCCATCCGGTGCTCGAGCACAATTTGCGCCAGCAACAGCGCGCGATCGTGCCGCTGTCGCTGGCGCTCGGCGGTGCAGACACCGTGCTGGTGATCAGCGGGCCCAACACCGGCGGCAAGACAGTGGCGCTGAAGACGGTGGGCCTCGCGGCGCTCGCTGCGCAAGCGGGCATTCCGGTGGCGGCTCAGCGCGCAGAATTGCCGATGTTCGACCGCGTGCTGGTGGACATCGGCGACGAGCAATCCATCACCGCCGACCTTTCCACCTTCTCGGCGCACATGACGAATCTGCGCGCGATGCTCACGGCGGCAACCGAGTGGTCGCTGGTGCTGGTGGACGAAATGGGCACCGGCACCGCGCCCGAGGAAGGCGCCGCGCTCGCCGTAGCTCTGCTCGAAGAATTTCGCGCCCGCCGCTGCCTCACCATCGCCACCACGCACCACGACCGGCTGAAGACCTACGCCTCCACCACGCCCGCCGTGCTCAACGCAGCAGTCGAGTTCGACACCGTGGCGCTGCGGCCCACCTACCGGCTGATGGTCGGTGTGCCCGGTGTGTCCAGCGGGATTCAAATCGCAGAGCGGCTCGGTCTGCCCGCGCCAGTGCTGGAGCGCGCGCGTGCGGAACTCGATCCGCACGTGCGCGAAGCGGGCGACTTAATCGCGTGGCTGCACCGCAGCCGCGATGAGCTGGAGGAAATCAAGCGGCAAGCGGCAGAGCAGATTGCGCAGCTCGAAGAAGAGCGCCGCGCGCTGCGCACCGAATGGGTCGCACGCCAGCGCGCGCGCCTGGCCGAACTCGAGAAGCAATTTGCGGAAACGCTGAAGCAGTATGAGGCGGAAATCAAGCGCCTGGCCGGCGAGATTGCGGACCGTCAACTGCGCGCGCAAATCGAAAAGCTAGCAGGACGGCGCGTCGGCAAGTTGCAGGCCGCAGCGCGGGAAGACGCGAATGCCGCAACGGTGCTGCATCTCGCCGACTCACAGCGCGAGTTGGGCGCGGCGACAGGGCAAGGCGATGGCGCGCCCGGCGACCCGGTGACAGCGGAGCTAATCGTGCCGGGCGTCGAAGTGCAAGTGCGTGGGCTGAAACAACCGGTGGTCGTCCGGCAATTCGATGGCCGCGCAGCAGAAGTGCAGGCCGGACCGCTGCGAATGAAAGTGTCACTGGCGGACATTGTCGCCATTCGTAGGGGCGGGGCCCCGTCCCCGCCCCAACCCCAAATGGGGCAGGTACAGGGACCTGCCCCTACCGGCCGCGGACGCGGCGTCACCGTGCATGCGGATTCCGCGGCGGATGCGCCGGAAGAAATCAACGTGATTGGGCAGACCGTCGAGCAAGCCAGCGAGCACGTGGACAAATTTCTCGACAACGCGGCCCTCGCCGGTAAGTCGCGCGTGCGCATCATTCACGGCCACGGCACCGGCGCGCTGCGCCGCGGCCTCGCGCAATTTCTCGCGACGCATCCGCTGGTCGAACGCTTCGCCGCGGAAGAAGCGGACCGCGGCGGAGCGGCGATCACCGTGGTCGAGCTGCGAAGCTGATGGCGGTATCGCCGGCGTCCCGCCGGCCTGCCAGAGAATTTGCGCAAACGTCGCGAGAGGCCTCGAGCAAATCAACGATGAGCAATCGCCAGATCAAAGCGGCGTGGGAATATCACAACGCGACGAAGCATTCGTGGGAGAGCGTGCGCCGCGGCGGGCACCGGCTCGATTTCGACAATTACCCGCT
>JBOGNS010000103.1:0-3097 GCA_050747305.1 Candidatus Acidiferrales bacterium
GCCGAGCAGTCCGAAGGGCACGGTAAAAATCGCCAGCAGCAATTGCAGCCAGAATTGAAGGGCGCCGAGCTGGCTGTCGCTGGCGTTGAATTGGTCGCGCAGCAATGGAAACAGGGGGAGAATTACGGTGCGGTCGGCAAAGTTGACAAAGTTGATGAGCGCCAGGATGCCGAGCAGCCGCACCTGGTAGCGGCGCGAAGGATCTGAGTTGAAAATCATGTGCGGCGGCTGCTTTGTGACACACTACCTGTTGCGGATGCCTGGCCTCTGGATTATATAACGAGGCCGGAGAGCGAGCCGATGAGCGAAACGCAAGGACGCGAACGCATCGTCACCGCGCTGTTTTATGCAGTGATTATCCTGCTCGCATGGCTGGTCTACCGCATCTTTGAGCCGTTCTTGATGCCGCTAGGCTGGGCAGCGGTGATCGTGGTTGTGTTTCATCCGTGGCATGAGCGCTTTGAGCGCCGATGGGGAAAAGGGAGAGCTGCCGCGGCGAGCACGGTCGCGGTCACCTTGATCGTGATACTGCCGGCGCTGCTGCTTGGGGTTGCCACGGTGCGCGAAGGCTTGGAAGCAGTGCAGAGTTTTCAGGCTGCGCGTGCCGCCGGCCAGCACACCCTGGTGGACTCCGCGCAGGAGGCATGGGACTGGGTGCAGGCGCGCATCCCGGTTTCGATGTCACTGAACTTGGGCGAACTGATGCGCGAAGCGGCGCAGCGGGTGGGAACGTTTCTGGCGTCTAAGACCGGCGCGGTGGTGGCCAATGTGCTGGGCTTTTTCTTTGACTTTTTTGTTACGCTGTTCGCAGTATTCTTCTTCTTTCGCGACCGCGAAGCGATCGTGAATCGCTTTCGCCAGTTGCTGCCCTTCGAGCCACAGCAGCGGGCGGAGATTATTGAGGGCGCGCGCGACCTGATTCACGCCAGCGTGACGGCGAGCCTGATCGTGGCCAGTGTGCAAGGTGCGCTGGGGACCGCGGTGTTTTGGATGCTGGGAATCGTTGCGCCACTGTTCTGGGGAGTGGTAATGGGGTTTTTCGCGTTGATCCCGGGGCTGGGCACGGGAGTGGTGCTGGCTCCGGCGGTGGTGTGGCTGGCGGTGAGCGGGCAGTGGGTGAAGGCAATCATTTTGGCGGCGGTGGGCGCGCTGGTGATCGGCCTGGTGGATAACGTGCTGCGTCCGATTCTGGTTAGTGGCCGCTCGCGAATGAATGCGCTGGTGCTGTTCATCAGCATGCTGGGCGGAGTCGCTGCGTTTGGGCTGCTGGGGTTGGTGTTGGGTCCGGTCGTAGTCGCGACGGCAGCCACGGTGACGGACGCCTATTTACGGCGCGGCGAAACAGCGCCGGTTGCGGCTGCGGACAGCCCTTCACGAAGCGTCTAGAGTAATTGGGGGTACACGCAGGTCCGCCCGTACTGGCAGATGTTGTGTTAGAGTACGCGCCCGAAAGAAAAGTGATGACGACGAAGCCTGCGGTGACGCATCCGGAACTTTCTGCCGACAAGCTGTACTGGCGCTGCGATCCCGCGCGCGTGCCCTTCGACACCTCGGAGCAGTTTGAGCCGATGGAAGGCGTGGTAGGACAGGATCGGGCGCTGCGCGCCTTGAAAATGGGCGTAGAACTGGCTGCCCCGGGCTACAACATTTTCGTCTGCGGGCTGGCCGGCACCAGCCGCGGCGGAATGATCACGCGACTCATCGAAGAAATCCACCCGCGTGCCGAACTGGCCCCCGACCGGTGCTACGTAAACAATTTCAAGAATCCCGACCGGCCGCGCCTGCTCACGCTATCGCGCGGGCTGGCCAACAGTTTCAAGAAGGATGTGCAGGCAGGAATCGAGTTTCTGCGGCGGCGCATCCCGCAAGTATTCGAAGGCGAGCCATTTCAGCGGCAGAAGACGCGCATCGTGGAGCGCTTCACGGCGCGTGAAAAAGAACTGATGGATGAGTTCACGCGGCGCATTGCGCGCGACCAGTTCGCGCTGGGCCGCATGCAAGTGGGCGCCGTAGCGCTGCCGGAAATCTTCCCGGTGCTCGAAGGGCAGATGGTTCCCATCGAGGAAATCCCCAAGCTGGTGCAAGAAGGAAAGATCGAGACCACCACTGCGGAGGACCTCGAGCGCAAGTACGACCAGTTCCGGCAGGAATTCACCGTTGTCTATCGCAAGACGCTGACGCTTTCCCGTGAACTGGCTAGCGAGATGAGCTACCTCGAGCAGGAAGCCGCGTCTGTGCTGGTGGACGGCGTGATTCAGGAGCTGAAAGAGAAGTATCCGGGCGAAAAAATCGCCGAGTATCTCACCGAGGTGCACAACCACATCCTGGATAACCTCGATCCGTTCAAGGAGCGCGAAACGGAGGAGGCTTCGACCGATCAGGCTTCACCAGATGGCAATCCGCGGCCCACACAGCACGACCGCGATCCGTTCCGCGTCTACAGTGTGAACGTGATCCTGGCGCACGGCGAGAATGACGGCTTCCCGGTGATCTTCGAGACGACGCCCACCTATGCCAACCTGTTCGGCACCATCCATCGCAGCTACGATTCGCGCGGCGGCGGCTGGACCTCGGACTTCATGGACCTGCGCGGCGGTTCGCTGCTGCGCTCCGACGGCGGTTACCTGGTGATGTATGCGCTTGACGCGCTGGGCGAGCCGGGCGTGTGGCGCTCGCTGAAGCGCATGTTGAACCACAGTAAGCTGGAAATCCAGCCGCCGGATGCGTTTTTCCCGTTCGGCCCTCCAGCCATGAAGCCCGAGCCGATTGATGTGAATGTGAAGATCGTGCTGATCGGCGACCGCAACATCTACGAATTGCTGTATGAATACGAAGAAGACTTCCGCAAGATTTTCAAGGTGCGCGCCGAATTCGACGAAGAAATGCTCATGAATGACGAAGTGCTGTTGCAATACGGCGGGCGGCTGCGCAAGCTTCAGCAAGACGAACGGCTGTGCGCCTTCGACCGCACGGCCATCGCGCGCATGATCGAGTACGGCGTGCGCCTGGCGGGCCGCCGCAAGAAAGTGACGGCGCGCTTCTCCGAGCTGCTGGATTTGGCGCGCGAGTCCTGCTACATCGCGCGGCAGTCCGGGGA
>JBOGNS010000104.1:0-6589 GCA_050747305.1 Candidatus Acidiferrales bacterium
CGCAGCAGGTCGTGGGTCATGGGGCGCGGCGTCTGCACTTTTTCGATTTCCAGCGCGATGGCGTTGGCTTCGTAAATGCCGACCCAGATGGGCAGGATGGCGCTGCCGCGAGTGTCCTTCAGCACGACGATGGGCATGTTGGTGACCGGATCCATCATCAAGCCGCGGATTTTCATTTCGACTTCCATCGGGCCTCCCGGTCCATGTGGCACAGACTTTCTAGCCTGTGCGCCTGGGGCTTCTAACCAACCGCACAGGCTGGAAAGCCTGTGCTACCGCCGGCGCTGCAAATTAGATGAGTAATTCGCCCACCAGGCTGTGCGGGCCGGCGCGAATTACTTGCACCTGTACATATTCTCCCAGAAGGCCGGGTTGCGCGGAAGCGAAATTCACCATGCGATTGCCGGAAGTGCGACCGGCCCATTGCTCGCGGCGGGTGCGGCTATCCACGAGCAACTCGAAAGTTTGGCCGATCAGCGCTTCGTTGCGCGCGGTCTGGATTTGGCGCTGGCGCTCCTGAAGGATGGCGAGGCGCCTTCCCTGCTCTTCTTCGCTGATCCTATCGGTACGGTGGGCGGCGGGGGTGTTGGGGCGCGGCGAATATTTGAAGGAGAAGAGGCCGTCGTATTGCGCGAACTCGATGAGCGAGAGGGTTTCTTCGAAGTCGGCTGCGGTTTCCCCGGGGAAGCCGACGATGATGTCTGTGGTGATGCTCATGGGGCGGCGGGCGCCGCGGATGAGCGCGATCTTCTCGAGGTATTCCTCGCGGGTGTAGGTGCGCTGCATCTCGCGCAGGATGCGTGTGGCGCCGGACTGCACCGGCAGGTGGATGTGCTCGCAGATAGCCGGGTGCGAGTCCATGGCTTCGACAATGTCACGGCCGAAGTCGCGCGGGTGCGACGTGGTGTAACGGACGCGGCGGATGCCGGGCGTGTCGGCAACGGCCAGCAGCAACTGCGCAAAGGTCATGCCGCGCGCTGAGGGATCGCGGTAGGAATTGACGGTCTGCCCGAGCAGTTGGATTTCGGAGTAGCCGAGGCCGGCGAGGCGGCGCACATCTTCGAGCACGGATGGGCTGGGGCGGCTGCGCTCGGGGCCTCGGGTGTGCGGCACCACGCAGAAGGCGCACTTCTTGTCGCAGCCTTCGATGATAGTGAGGTAGGCGCGATAAGGATTGTCGCGGCGCGTGAAGTCGGCCTCGAAAGTCTCGTCGGTGTCGGTGTCGAGCCCCATCACGCGGCGGTTGCCGGCTTCCAGCTCGTCAATCATCTCCGGCAGGCGACGGTAGCTGGCGGAGCCGCACACCAGGCTGACCCACGGCGCGCGCTCGAAGATTTCTTCGCCTTCCTGCTGGGCTACGCAACCGAGCACCCCGATGACTTTTCGTGGGGCGAGGGCGCTCGCGCCGCCGTCGAGCGTCTCGCGGTGCGTGCCCAATCGCGAGAAGACTTTCTGCGCGGCTTTTTCGCGGATGCTGCACGTGTTGTAGAAGACGTAATCGGCGGCGTCGGGCTTATCCACCATGCGGTAGCCGCGGCCGAGGAGCACGCCGGCGACCTTTTCCGAGTCGTGGGCGTTCATCTGGCAGCCAAAGGTCTCGATATAAAAGGTGCGGCCGTTGGGAGCGATGCCGGGAGCATCGTGGCCCAGGATGGCGTAGCTGCGGGGTGAAACCGGCAGTCCGCTGGCGAAATAGGGATCACGGCCCAGGGCATCGAGACGGACGTGGATTTGCTCGCTCATCGCTGAAGGAGCCAATTCTAGCACAGCGAATGCGACGACTTGTGAGGTAACCGGCAGCACACATTGCGCGCAATGTGCGGCGATTTGTTTGACCGAGTATGGGGCGTGTGCTACGGTGAATTTCGGCAAGAAACTCGTGTAGCAGCGACCTTAAGGTCGCCACTTTTGCCCTCGGTTCGTGCACGACGGTCGCAGAGGCTATGAGCGCGCAGACCGGAAAGCCTGTGTCATAGGAGGCAAAACATTTCCGAGTTTTCGAGTTGGGTCGCGCAGAGCAATCTGACCAACCTGCTGCAACAGACGGGCATGGTGTCGAGGATTGTGCTGGGCCTGCTGCTGTTCGCTTCGATTTTCTCCTGGGCTATCATTCTGAAGAAGTGGGGGCAATTTTCGCGCATGCGGCGGCAGTCGCGGCGCTTCATCCAGACGTTCCGCTCGAGCGCGCGGCTGCTGGACCCGGCGCTGATCGCGAATGCCGCGGAAGGCTCGCCGCTGGTGAGCGTGTACTCAGCCGGTTATCGCGAGCTGGCCAGCCAGGTGGGCAATCCGACTCCGGGCAAACTCAAGAGCCTCAACGCCATCAGTGTAAACATGCACATCGCAGCGGCGGGCGAGATACAGAAGATGGAGACCTGGATGCCGTGGCTGGCAACCACCGGGTCGGTGGCGCCGTTTGTGGGGCTATTCGGCACGGTGTGGGGCGTGATTGATGCGTTTGCCGGGCTGGGTGAGGCCGGCGCGGCCAGCTTGCGCGCGGTGGCGCCGGGAATTTCCGAGGCGCTGATTGCGACTGCCGCGGGACTGTTTGCCGCGATCCCCGCGGTGATTGCTTACAACCACTTTCTCCATCGCATCAAGGACTTTTCGTCGCAGATGCACAATTTTGCTTCGGAGTTCGCCGCCCAGGTGGAAAAGCAATACAGTGAATGATGGCTTGCAGCATGGGTAGAGAGCAAAGTGGCGACCTAAAGGTCGCCGCTACATTGAGGTTTCGCCATGCAAATTGACCGGCG
Organism: Candidatus Acidiferrales bacterium; assembly: GCA_050747305.1. GTDB lineage: Bacteria > Acidobacteriota > Terriglobia > Acidiferrales > UBA7541 > JBOGNS01. Next base: position 2,757 of record JBOGNS010000104.1, read on the forward strand.
CGCCGGCACATCGCTTTCGGAAATCAATATTGTGCCCTTCGTGGACGTGGTGCTGGTGCTGCTGATCATCTTCATGATCACCGCGCCGATCTTGCAGTCGGGCATCGAAGTGGACTTGCCCAAGACGGAAACGGTGCGCGAAGTGACGCAGGAAAAGCTGGTGTTGACCATCGACCGCAAGCAAGTGCTGTACCTGGGGAACGAGCCGGTGAACATCAACCAGATCGGGGCGAAAATTCGCGCGCAGGCCCCGGACGTGGATAAGGCCGGAGTATTTGTGCGCGCGGATGAGGTGGTGCCGTGGGGCAGTCTGGCCAAGGTGCTGGACGCGCTGCGCGTGGCCGGCATTGAGAATGCCAGTCTGGTGACGGAGCCGATCAGTTCCCGACCCGGGAGATAGGCGACAGCCGAGGATGTAGCGGCGACCTTTAGGTCGCCAATTACGCAGTAAAATAGAAAGCAAAGGTGGCGACCTAAAGGTCGCCGCTACAAGTGACTCGGCCATATGGAGTGGACGCAACAATTCGATTGGGACGTGATGGATGATCGGAGGGCGCAGAGCTTGCGCGCGCCGCTGTTCTGGTCTGTGGTGCTGCACGGCGCGTTGGTGGGGCTGGCGGTGGCGTCCACGATTTTTGGCTGGCAGGCGGATCCGTGGGGCAGCCCGGGCGGCGGAGGCGCGGCTGTGACCGTGGCACTGGTCCCTAGCGCCGGCGTACCGCTCCCCCGCCCTGCTGTGGTGACCAACAGCCGCGTGGTGGACGAAACCAAAGGACTGCACGTCGAAGAGCCGCCGGAGCCAAAACCGGCGCCGCCACCGCCCACCAAGCGCATCGAGATCCCGGAATTCGCCAAGGAGAAGCCGCCGAAGTACATCACGCGCCCCTCGAAGGTGCTGGAGAATCCCGAGCCGCCGCCACAGGGCGCGATACCGTACGGGAAGGGTGGCACGCCGGCTGTTCCTTACGGGCAATTCAACATGGCGGGACAGACGCCGGCGGGGATGAAGTTCTCCGGCTCCGGCGGGGCGGGAGGCGCAGGCGGCGATTTTGGGTCGCGCTATTCGTGGTACGTGGAAGCGGTGCGGCGGCGGGTGAGCAGCAACTGGCTGCAGTCGGCGATTGATCCATCGGTGCGGTGGGCGCCGCGCGTGGTAGTGACGTTCCAGATCCTGCGCGACGGCACGATTACGAACTTGCAGATCCTGCAATCCAGCGGCAACGCTTCGGTGGATAATTCGGCGCGGCGCGCGATCCTCAGCTCGAGCCCGGCGGAGCGGCTGCCCTCGGGTTACTCGGGGAACCTGGTGAATGTGGAGTTCTGGTTCGAGTTTCGAAGATGAACTCGGAACTCGGAACGCAGAACGCAGGACTTAGGACACTCAATTATCAATTTGAGCGGCGCTTTGGTGGACGCGACAAGTCAACGTCAAAAGCAAAAGCAGGAATAACACAGAGGCACAGAGGAGCACGGAGGAGCACAGAGTTAACCAGAGACGGCGAAGCGAGCTTCGCCTGGGAAGAACGGCGGCTAGCCGCCGCACTCCACAGGGAGCTACGGTTAGATTTCATGCGCAGAATCAAATCTGAATTTTCCTGTCTGTGTTCCTCTGCGTTGATCTGCGGTTTCATTTTGCTTTTTGCCGCGGGACCAGTGGCGGCGCAGGATTGGTTTCGCACGGGGACCGGGCTGGGGGTGGACAAGGCGCGGGTGGCGGCGGCCGATTTTGCGCACCGCAACGAGCAGGTGCAACCGCCCAGCACGTATCACACGCCGCTCTCGAACACGTTCAATGCGGTGCTGTGGTCGGACCTGGAGTATTCGGGGATCCTCGACATGGTCAGCAAGAGTTTTTACCCCCTGGCCAAGCCGACTGTGCCGGGCGAGTTGAACCATGCGGCATGGAACGCGGAGCCGGCGCTGGCGCACTTTTTGGCGCTGGGCAACGTGGCCAACGAGGGCCAGGACATGATTCTGGAGGCGTGGCTCTTCGACGTGCGCAACCCCGAAGCGCCGCCGGTGCTGGGCAAGCGTTATCGCGGCGCGGCCACGCAAGAAGAGGCGCGGCGCTTGGCGCATCAGTTTGCCGATGAGATTGTGGCGGCGCTGAGCGGCGGGCTGCCGGGAATCTCGAGCACGCAGATCGCGTTTGTCAGTAACCGCACGGGACACAAGGAAATCTGGGCCATGGATTTCGACGGTGCGAACCAGCGGGCGCTGACCAGTCTGCGCACCATTTCGCTGACGCCGCGGTGGTCGCCGGATGCGTCGCGCATTGCCTTCACCTGCTGGACCGAGGTGCGGACCCGCGGGGCCAGCCCGCAGGTCTGCATGCACTCGATGGATACGGGCAAGCCGGTGGCGTTTGCGCGCTATCGCGGGACCAATGCGATGCCGGCGTGGTCGGCGGACGGGTCGGCGATCATGTTCATGTCCAGCATGAACGGCGACCCGGAACTTTTTGTCATCCCAATTTCCGGGGGCACGCCGAAGCGCCTTACGTTTTCGCCCGGCGCAGATACCTCGCCGGCATGGAACCCGCGCACCGGACAGACAGTGGCGTTTGTGAGTGATCGCGGCGGCATCCCGCAACTCTACATGATGAACGCCGACGGCTCGAATGTACACAAGCTGGTGCTGCCGGACCGCATGGGTTATGTGATCGATCCGGCGTGGTCGCCGAATGGGCAACTGCTGGCGTTTGCGTGGCGGCGGCCCGGCGGCAACTACGACATCTACGTGATGGATCCGGCGAGCGGCGAGATTGTGGAGTTGACGCGCGACGCGGGACGCAATGAACGGCCCAGTTGGGCGCCGGACGGGCGGCACATCGTGTTTGAGTCCACGCGCAGCGGCAGCCGGCAGATTTGGTCCATGCTGGCGGATGGCACGCAGGCGCGGCAGTTGACGTTTGAAGGGCACAACGAATCGCCGAACTGGTCGCCGCGGTAGGCACGTCCCTCTGCTCCCTGGTTCGCGCCCGCAGTTTCAAAAAGCGAAGCGGAAGAATACGGCCTTCGACCTGGACCGAAACGGACAGGCAAGAGTGCCTGTCCGACCGGTAACTCTTAGGCAGAAACCGCGCAAATAAGCCGAATTTTGTTGCCATTGCGAAATGGAGTGGTAGGATGATTTGTTCGAACAGCAGGAATTCTGAATCCGCGCTTGCCTCGAGCGCGAACTGAGGAGGAACGAAGAATGGATCACACATTGGCGCGCAGAAATGCGCGACGTCGGAGTGCGAAGGCAGCCCTGGCCCTTTGCGCACTTGCTCTGGCGCTGTTTGCGGGCGCTTGCGGCGGGCCGAAAGTAACACCCCCACCGCCGGCCGCGCCACCGCCGGCCCCACCGCCGCCCGCTGCGCCTACGGTGACGCTGCGCGCGGAGAAGACGTTCATCCAGCGCGGTGAAAGCACCACACTGAGCTGGTCTTCAACCAATGCCACCGATCTGACGATATCGCCGGCCATCGGCAGCGTGTCGCCGGAAGGCTCGACGTCGGTGAGCCCGACCGACTCCACCACCTACACCATCACGGCCAAGGGCCCGGGCGGCACGGAAGACGCGACGGCGCGCATTACCGTTTCCGCGCCTGCGCCGCCACCGCCGCCGGAAACGCCGAAGCCGACCATGGAAGAGTTGTTCGCGCAAAACGTGAAGGATGCGTTCTTCGATTACGACAAGGCGAATGTCCGTCCCGATGCGCAGCAGGCGCTGTCGCAGACGGCGCAATTCCTGCGGTCCTACCCGCAAGAGCGCGTGACGATCGAGGGCCACTGCGACGAACGCGGCTCCACGGAGTACAACCTGGCGCTCGGCGACCGGCGCGCGCA
>JBOGNS010000105.1:0-10853 GCA_050747305.1 Candidatus Acidiferrales bacterium
ATTGTGCGTATTCGCAGGGGCCGCAACGCCCGCCGGCGGATTTGCGGGTGAGGCCGGAGTCGCGGGCTTGGCGGCAGCCTGCTGTGCCTGCGCCGCTTCCTGCTTGCGCTCTTCTTCGACGGCTTCCTTGCGCAGCTCGCCTTCGTTGGTGAAAAGCCGCCGGTCAATCACGCGAAACGTTTCTTCTGGTTTGTGGTCGCTCACGATTTTTGTTGGGTGCGAGTCGCGGCCAAGTTTGCAGACAGCGCACTGAAACCAAAAGTGTAGCATCGTCACTGTTGGCCAGCAAGCGAGCGATGGCGGCTAGCTCGCGGCTCACTGGCGCAACTTACCCACGCTCAGCTCGGAGTGCAGCGTGTTTGCTTGCTCCAGGCGCGCATCGGCGGCGTCAATCGCGGTGTTCACCACCCTGTGATCGTAGGGAAGCCCGTGCGCGATGGCTGCCTCATAAAGATCAGTGGCCACGCCCTCCACCTGCCCATTTCGCAGGCGTTCGAACGCCAGCTCGGTCAGGCAAGACGCCACCTCCGCATCCAAACTCGCTGCCAGCGCGAACAGGCTTTTTCTCCAGTAGGCTACAGAAGCCGGGGGCGTCGGTGCCCGCTTGCGGATGCGTTCGATAGCCCAGTCGAATCGCTTCTGCGTCCAATCGGGGTAGGTTTGCCGCAGTTCATCCAGCAGGGAAAGGGGCGCGTCATCACCGGATGATTTTTCTCCGGATGGTCTATCGGATAATCTGACGGATTGGGTCTCTGCGGGACACCCCCCAAGTGTCTCCGCGAGACGTCCGAAGTCCACAGGGCGGACTTCCTCAGGTCTCCCGGCTGGACATGACGCGTCAGCGTCACCGGTTCGCCCGGTGAACCGCTCTGGGCGGAGCCGCGTAATGGCAGAGGTGTAGGGGCGGCGCCGGCGTTCGATCCATGCCGCTTTCGCCAGCCGCGCCAAGGTCTTCAGCAGCGTGCTGCGAGCCAGGCTGAGATCGCGCGCCATAGTTTCCACGGACACCCACGTTTCGCCCGAGTGTTTATCCACCGCGAAGCACAGGTACGCCAGCACGTGCTTCTCCCACTTGCCGAGCCGGCTGCGATAGACGCGCTTCAACCGCAGCGCCAGCGAGGGCACGGCGGGAACCGTTCCAGAGGAAGCGGGAAGGGGAGCCGCGGGCTGCGGCGTGCGATAGCTTGGCTGCATGGCCGTAAATTCATACGTAACTATTAGACAATCGCCTGTCAAGAGAAATGTCCTCCGTTCGAAAAGATTTTCGGACGGTGTGGTTTCACACAGTTCGGAACGCTGCCGGAGCGGCCTTGTCAATTCCTCGGGCGTGCCTTAGAGTTTGCGTTTACCCCGGTTGATTGAGGAGCTTCGTGTCTCGCCACTTTGAGGATTTAGTTGCGCTGCAAACCCGCCTGCTGGACCCCAACGGCTGCCCGTGGGATCGCGAACAGACGCACGAATCGCTGCGCACTTACCTGCTGGAGGAAGCCTACGAGGTGATGGAGACGATTGACGCGCAGGACTACGCGAAACTGCCCGACGAACTGGGCGATTTGCTGCTGCAAGTGGTATTTCATGCGGAGCTGGCGCGGCGCGCGGGGCGCTTCGATATCGGCGATGTGGTCGAACGCATCCACGACAAGCTGGTGCGCCGCCATCCGCACGTCTTTGGCGAAGCGCGCGCTGAAACTGCCGGTGAGGTGGTGAAGAACTGGGAGCAGTTGAAGGTTGAAGAGCGCAAAGCGGCAGGAAGCGGCGACGAAAAGCAGCGCGACTCTCTGCTCGACGGCATTCCGGGCACGCTGCCCGCCGCGCTGGAAGCCTATCAACTCACGCGCCGCGCCTCGCGCATCGGCTTTGACTGGGTCGAACTCGATGATCTGCTCGATAAGCTGAAAGAAGAGGCCGCTGAGCTGCGCAGCGCCATGACAGAGGAAAATGCCGCGCGCCGCGAAGAGGAGATTGGCGATCTGCTTTTCGTCGCCGTCAACGTGGCGCGCTTCCTGCACGTGGACCCCGAGATCGCGCTGAAGAGAGCCAATCGCAAATTTCAGCGGCGCTTCCGCGCTATGGAGCAGCAAGCCGCACGCACCGGACGCACGCTCGCCGATGTGCCGCGCGACGAGATGGAGCGCCTGTGGGAGCAGGCAAAGCAGCAGGAGAAAACAGGGCAGAAGGGATGACGGACAACGCAGAACTCAGAAGGCAGAACGCAGAACTCTGAACTAACTCTGAACGCGGAACTCTGAACAACGCTAAACACTCTGAACTCGGGACAACACACCCCGGAGGTCCCTCGCTGCGCTCGGGATGACAGCTAAAACGTGAGCAACTGTATGGCGAAGTTTGCAGCGGGACGTTCGCAAAGCGGCGTCGAGCGGCCGCACTACAAAGCGCCGCTTCGCGGCGCGTGAAGCAGATGGCCAGGCGATGCCCCGAATGCGGTGGCTGCGCTTGTCAAGCTTTCGGTGCGGCTTCTATCGTGTCGGCTACAGCGTGCGGCGGCGCGTGTTGACGCTGCTTCCGCTTCCTCACTACAATCACACTGCGAGATGCGAACGTCATTCATGCATGACAAGCGCGGCCAGAGCATTCTGGCTGACGTGATCCGGCTCTACATCGAGACGGGGGAGCCAGTGTCGTCGCGCTCGATCGCGCAGCGGCACGCCGAGGCGTTGAGCCCGGCGACCATCCGCAACGTGATGGCCGAGCTGGAGGAGAGCGGCTTTCTCTACCAGCCGCACACGTCGGCGGGACGTGTGCCGACGGCGGAGGCCTACCGCTACTATGCGCAGCAGATTGCGCGCGAAGGCACGCTGGAGGCGGAAGACCGCGAATGGATCGAGCGCGAACTGGGCAGCGCGCAGACGCCGGAGGAGTTGATGGAGCGCGCGAGCCACGTGCTCTCGAAGCTGTCGAAGGGATTGGGAATTGTGGTGACGCCGTCGCTTTCGCGCACGGTGCTGGAGCACATCCGGTTTGTGCTGCTGCCGGACGGGCGGCTGGTGGTGGTGTTGCTGGCGGCGGGTGGCCTGGCGCGCGATAAAGTAGTGCGCATGGAGCGAGCATTCAAGCAGCCGGAGCTGGATCGTACGGCGGAGTTCCTGAATTCGCAATACCGCGGCTGGACGCTGGATGGCATCCGCGCGGACCTTGCGGGCAAAATCGAGCGCGAGCGGGAGCGATACGACCGGCTGGCGGCGGATGCGCTGCTGCTGTGCGCGCCGGAGATACTCGAGGACCGCACGCCGCCGCAAGTGTACGTGGAAGGCGCGGCGCAGATCGCTACCGCGCCGGAATTCGCGGGGCAGGATGAGCTGCGCGGGCTGCTGGCGGCGATCGAGGAAAAGAAAAAATTAGTGACGCTGCTGACCAGTTGCATCGAAACGCCGGAGCCGGTGCACATTCAAATCGGGATCAGCGAAATCAGCAATGCGGGGCCGCATCTGGCGCTGATCAGCGCGCCGTATGTGCAGAGCGAAGGGCCGCAAGGGTCGCTGGGCGTGCTGGGGCCGATGCGCATGCACTACGAGCGCGCGATTACCGCGGTGGCATACGTGGCGAAATTGTTTGGGCAGCCGCCGGAGGGTTCGTCGCGATAATGAGGGTTGAAGGTTGAACGTTGAAGGTTGAACGTCGAACCTTGAAAGCCGGCCGTTCGTAGGGGCTGGTGAAACGAGATGCGTGTTAAGTCCACTGAATGGGAGACGAATTGCGACACGAGCAGGACGACGACGAGAGAATTGATTTGAACTTGGACGATGAGCCGATTGGCGACTCGCCGCTGAATGCCGGCGCGGATGAGTCGCCGGAAGCGGTGGCGAATGCGCTGGTGGGCCAGCTCGCGAAGCTCCAAGCAGAGAAGGACGACTTGTATCAGACGCTGGTGCGGCGGCAGGCGGACTTCGAGAATTACCGCAAGCGCATCGAGCGCGAGCGCCATGAGGATGCGCGGCGCGCGAATGCGATTCTGGTGGATGGGCTGCTGCCGGTGCTTGACGCATTCGACCGCGCACTGGCGGGGCAGGCCGGCGGCGATGAGCAATACCGTCTGGGCTTTGAATTGATCTACAAGCAGCTTACCGACGCGCTGGCGCGCAGCGGCCTGGAGCGCATCGCCGCGAAGGGCGAGCGGTTCGACCCCCTTGTGCATCACGCCACGGAACGTGTGGAGACCAGCGAATACGCGGACGGAACGATCATCGAAGAATTGCAACCGGGCTATAAGTACAAAGGAACGGTGCTGCGTCCTTCCATGGTGCGTGTGGCTGTGCGGCCGCAGGGGGCTGCGGCCGGCGACTCTCGGTCGGTGGTGAACTGAAGCCCATGCCGCGCACCGAAAAGCGAGACTACTACGAAGTGCTCGGTGTGGAGCGCAACGCTTCCGCCGACGAGATCAAGCGCGCCTACCGCAAAGCGGCGCTGCAGTGGCATCCCGACCGCAACCCCCACAATAAATCCGAGGCCGAGCACAATTTCCGCGAGGCTTCGGAGGCTTACAGCGTGCTTTCCGACGCGGAGAAGCGCTCGGCCTACGACCGCTACGGCCATGCGGGCGTAAGCGGGGTGCGAATCGATGAATCCATCTTCACCGACTTCGCGGATATTTTCGGAGACTTCTTCGGCTTCGAGGAATTATTCGGGATGGGCGGCGGCGGGCGGCGGCGGCGCGGGCGCAGGCCGCAGCGCGGGTCGGATTTGCGTTACGACATGACGCTGGCGTTCGAGGAGGCGGCGCGCGGCGTGCAGACGAAAATCAAAGTGCCGCGGCTGGAGGTTTGCCCCACTTGCGAAGGCACCGGCGCGAAATCGAAGGACGCGGTGAAACGGTGCGACACCTGCGGCGGGCACGGTCAGGTGCGCTACCAGCAGGGATTTTTCGCCATTTCGCGCACCTGCCCGGCGTGCCAGGGAGCGGGCAAATTGGTGCGGGAGTATTGCCCCGAGTGCCAGGGTGACGGGCGCATCGAGAAGACGCGCACGCTGGAGTTGCGCATCCCGCCTGGGGTGGATTCCAACACGCGGCTGCGCATCCCCAATGAAGGCGAGCCGAGTCCCAGTGGCGGACCCCCTGGGGATTTGTACGTGGTGCTGGAAGTGAAAGAGCACGCGTTTTTCGAGCGGCGCAACTCGGACTTGTACTGCACGATTCCCATCAGCTTCCCGCAGGCGGCGCTGGGCACCGAGATCCTGGTGCCGACGCTGGACGGGCAAGAGAAGGTCAAGATTCCTGCGGGAACGCAGACCGGCTCGATCTTCCGCGTGCGCAGCAAGGGGCTGTCGAATCCCAATGGCGGCGCCAAGGGCGACCTCTACGTAAACGTGCGCGTGGCCGTGCCGGAAAAGCTGACGCGCGAGCAGCGCAAGATGATCGAAGATCTAGCTGGTACTCTGCAAGAGGATAACCGGCCAGCGGAACGTACGTCATCATTTTTCGACAAGGTTAAAGACATCTTTGGTTGAAGGCGCAATTGCAAGCGCATGGTGTAGACGCCAGTGCCTTTTGTCGACGTGACGTTCGAGCAGAATGCAGCGGTTTTGAGGACAGCGGCTAATCTCTATGCTGGCTGGGATGCCGATAGGTCCACCAAGTTCTACGGAAATGAAGCCGTTGATTTTCCAGGTGATTGGAGGCTGGAGGCCCGAGTTTGGTGCTACGCCAACGGCCCCTCCGAGCGGATTCCCTCGATTTTTCCACAGGTTCTACGCGGCGAAGTTGAAATACCGGACCTTCGTGCAACCTTGACTGCAGGATTGCTTACTATTCGCATGAAATTTTCGACGCAGTTGCTCTGGATTAAGACCGAAACGGGTAAGCATGCTGTGGACTGGCGAAATGTCCAAATCGCTCGCGCGGACGGCGTCGACTACGTTTTTAGATTTATGGCTGTCTTCACCTCCCGGCGAAACCGCCCACCAGACGTGTATGAGCGTGATGTCCTCCCCTTCTTGCCCGGCGGACGCGTGGAAAGCAACCGAAGGCGTTTCTAGCCCTATGCGGCGACGTTTCTTCGTCGAAGACTTCGATGCAAGCGGCCGTAGCGCGGAGCTGCGTGGCGAGCAAGCGCATCATTTGGGGCGGGTGCTGCGGGCGCAGGCGGGGCAACTGTATGAGTTGAGCGATGGCAGCGCGGTGTGGCTGGGGCGCGTGGAACGCGTGACGAAGGACGCGGTGGAATTCTCTTTGGTAGAAGCGGTGGCGGCGCAAGAGGCGAGGTTGCGCACGACGTTGCTGCTCTCGATTGTGAAGTTCGATCGCTTCGAGTGGTGCCTGGAAAAAGCGACGGAGCTGGGCGCGGCGGAAATTGTGCCGCTGGCGGCGGCGCGCAGCGAGAAGACGCTGGTTGCTGCGGCGGCGAAACGGGCGGCGCGCTGGGAGAAGATACTGCTGGAGTCGGCGCAACAGGCGCGGCGGCTGCGTCCGCCCATGCTGCGAGAAATGGTGCGGAGCGACCAGGTGTTTGCGGCCGAGCGGCGGGCTGAGTCGCTGCATCAGAACGGCTACAAGGTGCTGCTGTCGGAACGGCCGGCTGCGCCGATGCTCAAGTCGGTTTGGACGGCGGGCGCAAGCGAACGGTGCGAACTGGCATTTGGGCCGGAAGGCGGCTGGACGGACGAGGAGCTGCTCGCAGCGCGCGCGGCGGGATTCATCGAGGCTTCGCTGGGGTCGAACATTTTGCGCACGGAGACCGCGGTGATCGCGGCGCTGGCCGTGGTGAATTTTGCGCTGGCGGGATCGGACTGAGTTCGATTAGGATGCGGCGTTCGAAAACGAGGTCGGGAGGTCAGGAGGTAAGGAAGTCAGGAAGGAAGGAACGACGCACGAAAAAACTCTCCAGCGGAGTTACAGACGCGATGTCCCAGTTCCAGTCGCCCCACTCGATTCGTCCCAGCATTGGCTCGATAGGCAGTTTTTTCCTGGCCTCCTTACTTCTTTACCTCCTGACTTCGGCCGTTGTTTCGGCGCAGCAGCGGCCATTGCAAACGCCGGATGTCGAGATCCTTCCGGCAGGCATGACGGAAATGCAGATCGGATTCGATTTCCTGCAGGATGTGGATTTTCCCGCGTCGGGGCTGTCAGGCGACCTCACCAATGTAGGCGTGCTGCGCACGCGCACAGCATTGGGGCGCAGGGTGGAGCTGCAAATGGAAGTGGGGCTCCAGCACTTCCTCTCCGTGAAGCGGCAAGTGGCGGGGCCGATTCCGGTGATACTGACCGGGCCGAACTCGACGCGGGGTCTCGGCGACTTTACCTTCTTCACCAAGGTGCGGCTATGGGGCGAAGGCCGGCGCCGGCCAGCGCTGGGATTCCGCTTCGGGTACCAGATTCCCACCAGCGACCAGACACGAGGCATTGGCCTCAACACCACCAATGTATTCAGCGAAATTATTTTGCAGAAGCACGTCGGCAAGCTCAACCTGTATGGCACGGCGGGCCTCGCGATTTTGCAGGCGCCGACGGCGACTTTCACGCAGAATGATGTACTGACCTATGGCGTGGCATTCGCGCTTCCCTTACGGCACCGGCTGACCCTGCTTGGGGAAGTGAACGGGCGCTACTCGACGCGCGATATGTCGCCGCGGCTGGTGGGCACGGAGAGCCGGTCGCAGGCGCGCATGGGAGTGCGAATTGCTGCGGGTGGGTTGGTGTGGGACGTGGCGGGAATCAAAGGCCTGACCGGCCGCGATGCGACGGGCGGGTTCACCTTTGGCGTAAGCAAGCGGCTGCGGCTATTTGATTAGGAACTCAGAACGCAGAACTCAGAACTCAGAAAAAAAAACGAAACGCAGATACTCGACGACTCACCGCACAACCGTGAGCATCAATTTCTGCGTGCATCTGCTCGGATCTGCGTTCATCTGCTGGCATCTGCGTCTAGTGAGTTAGTTCTGGATGGTTCAGAATGGCCCTGAGTGTGGGCCGGCCCGGGTCGGCAAGCTTCAGATTGGCAAAAGATGGTCGCGGAGCCCGCCATCCTAACTACAGAGTGGCGGAACTCCACAGCGGCGGGCTTGATGGATCGGCTGCCAGGGTTCACGGCGACGGTGACTGTGTGGCGCGTCTGTGGTATAAAAATAGCAGCGAGCTCAGCGATAATGGAGCCCAACGAGACTCTAAGCCAGGTGGAAACCCCAGTTGAACCGGCTCCCCGCGCGCACCACTGGGGCGAACTGCGCGGGTGGATCCGCGACGTGCTGATTGCCAGCGGGCTGGCGCTGGTGATTATCGTCTTCCTCTATCAGCCGGTAAAAGTGGAAGGCACCAGCATGACCCCGCTGCTGCACGACCAAGAGCGCATCTTCATCAACAAGTTCATCTACAAGTACGAGCCGATCCAGCGCGGCGACGTGGTGGTGTTCTGGTACCCGCGCGATAACAAGAAATCCTTCATCAAGCGGGTGGTTGCGCTGCCCGGCGAGCTGATGGAGATTCGCCAGGGTCGCGTGTACGTGAACAGCCGGCTGGTGGATGAGCCGTACATCCCGCCGATGTACTTCGATGCGAGCAGCTTCGGGCCCATCCGCATACCGAACGACGAATTCTTCCTGATGGGCGATCACCGCTCGAGTTCGAACGACTCGCGCGTGTTCGGCCCGGTGCCGGCGGACCTGATTTACGGCAAAGCGGTGTTTGCCTACTGGCCGATGGAGCGCTTCGGCGCCATCCCGGCCTTTGCGGACCAGAAATGAAATGCCAGGCAATGAAGCGCCAGGCCATGAGACGACACGGAGGAACTGAAACTGAACGAGTCACACGCACGGCCTGCCCCAACCGCGTCGGGGCAAGCGATCCTCGCGCTGGAGGACGGGCGGATCTTTAAGGGCCGCGCGGCGGGGGCAGTCACCCGCCGGGGCGGCGAAGTCGTTTTCAATACCAGTCTCACCGGTTATCAGGAAGTTTTCACCGACCCCAGTTATTCCGGCCAGATTGTCTGCCTCACCTATCCGCACATTGGGAATGTTGGCGCGAACCTCGAGGATGAGGAATCGGCGCATCCTTACATCGAGGCGCTGATTGTGCGCGAATTTTCGCAGTTGGCGTCGAATTGGCGCGCGACAGAAACCGTGCAGGCGTACCTGGAGCGGCACCACATCCCGGTGATTTGGGACATGGATACGCGGGCGCTGGTGCGCCATCTGCGCAAGATGGGCGCGCTGCGCGGCGTGGTGGCGACCGACGGCACCCCGGCGGAGACGTTGGTGCGCGAGGCGCAGGCGCTGCCGAAGATGGCGGGATTGGATCTGGCGACGCGGGTAACGACCGGCGAGCGGTATGCGTGGGATCGCGGCTCAGTGATGATTGACGAGCCGTGCTTGGCGCCGGCGGAAATTCAAGACTCCAAACCCCAAATTCAAAAGAAAGGCGCGACACAGAGACACACAGAGGAGCAGAGGGCCACAGAGGCCCGCTTGAAAGCCAGCCTCAAGGAAACCGCGCAAGCCAGCGAGTCACGAGTCACAAGTCACGAACTACGAGTCACGGGTCGCGAGTCACGCCACCGCGTGGTGGCCTATGACTACGGGATCAAGCAGAACATTTTGCGGCTGCTGGTGGACCACGGCTGCGACGTGACCGTGGTGCCGGCGCAGACTTCTGCGGCCGATGTGCTGGCCATGAAGCCGCATGGCGTGTTCTTGTCGAATGGGCCGGGGGATCCGGAGCCGATTGGGTATGCGATTGACAACATTCGCAAAATGATCGGGCGCGTGCCGATTTTTGGGATTTGCCTGGGGCATCAGTTGTGCGGGCTGGCGCTGGGCGGTCGCACGTACAAACTGAAGTTCGGGCATCACGGGTCGAACCATCCGGTGAAAAATCTGCTGAACGAAAAAGTGGAGATTACGGCGCAGAACCACGGCTTTGTGGTGGACCCGGAGTCGCTGCCGTCGAGTGAGGTAGAGATTACGCACGTCAACCTGAACGACGGGACCAACGAAGGCATGCGCCACCGCTCGCTGCCGCTGTTTAGCGTGCAGTACCACCCGGAAGCGTCGCCCGGCCCCCACGACTCGCGCTACTTGTTCGACCGTTTCATCGCAATGATGAAGGAGCACGTCGCCTGATGCCGAAGAGGACGGACATACGGCGGGTGATGATTGTAGGGTCGGGGCCGATTGTAATTGGCCAGGCGTGCGAGTTTGACTATTCGGGGACGCAGGCGTGCAAGGCGCTGCGCGCGGAAGGCTACCAGACGATTCTGGTGAACTCGAACCCGGCGACGATCATGACTGACCCGGAGCTGGCGGACGCAACGTACATCGAGCCGCTCACGCGCGAGTATCTGGAGCAAATCATCGCCACGGAACGGCCGGATGCGCTGCTGCCGACAGTGGGCGGGCAGACCGGCTTGAACCTGAGCGTCGAGCTGGCGGAAAGCGGCGTGCTCGAGAAATACGGCGTGCAACTGATTGGCGCGTCGCTGCGCGCGATTAAAGTGGCGGAAGACCGGTTGTGGTTCAAGGATGCCTGCCGCAAGGTGGGGCTGGAGGTGCCGGAGTCGGTGCTGGTGAAGGATGTGAAAGATGCGCTGCGGTTTGCGGAGAAGAAGGGCTATCCGCTGGTGATCCGGCCGTCGTTCACCCTCGGCGGGACCGGCGGCGGCATCGCGTATAACCGCGAAGAGTATGCGGATCAGGTGGCGCGCGCCATCGAGGCCAGCCCGGTGCACGAAGTGCTGATCGAAGAGTCGGTGATTGGGTGGAAAGAATTCGAGTTGGAAGTGATGCGCGACTTTCGCGACAACTTCGTGGTGATCTGCTCGATCGAAAATTTCGATCCGATGGGCGTACATACCGGCGACTCGATCACGGTGGCGCCGGCGCAGACGCTGACCGACAAGGAATACCAGCGG
>JBOGNS010000106.1:0-10136 GCA_050747305.1 Candidatus Acidiferrales bacterium
TCGTGGAAGCGGGCGCGGAGATTCTCTTCGGCGATCCGCGCGCGGTGATCAAGGTGGATTGCGCCGAGTTCCAGCACTCCCACGAAATCGCCAAGCTGATTGGCTCGCCGCCGGGCTACCTCGGCCACCGCGAGACGCATCCGCTGATCACCCAAGAGGCCCTCGCGCAGTATCACACCGAGACGCTCAAGCTCAGCTTCCTGCTCTTCGACGAAATCGAAAAGGCTTCCGACGCGCTGTGGCAACTGCTGCTCGGCATCCTGGATAAGGCCACGCTCACGCTCGGCGACAACCGCCGCGTGGACCTGAGCCAAACCATGATCTTCATGACCTCCAACCTCGGCGGCTCGCAGATTACCGAGCTGATGACCGGCGGGCTCGGCTTCATTCAGCCGGAGCAGGCCGTCGCCAGCTTCGACGGCAAGGTCGAGCGCACCGCGGTGGACGCGGCGAAGCGCAAGTTTTCGCCGGAGTTCATGAACCGCATCGACAAGGTGGTGGTGTTCCATCCGCTGCGCGATGAGCAGCTCGAGCAAATTCTCGATATCGAGCTGGGCATGGTGCAGAAGCGCGTGCTCGATACGCAGAGCGGTCAGTTCCTCTTCCGCTGCACGCCGCCCGCGCGGCGCATGCTGCTGGACGAAGGCACTGACTTGAAATACGGCGCGCGCCACCTGAAGCGCGCCATCGAGCGCTACGTCGTCTACCCGCTGGCGAACCTGCTGGCCACCGGCCAGCTTCGCTTGGGCGACATGCTGTGCATCGACTTCGACGCGAAGAGCGACCAGTGGCTCTTCACGCGCGAAGGCGAAGGCGCCGTATTGCCTGTCGCCGCACCGCCGCCCATCAGCACCGCAACCGCCGCGGCCTCCGGCGGTCGCGCCGTGGAGGTGCCCGCTACCGCGGCTGCGCGCGAAGCGCAAGCCAGTCCCGGCGAGCGCGCGCCCGCGGCCCTGCTCCCCGCTCCGGCCACCGGCCGCAAGCGCCGCGAGGAATAGACGCGAGCTCTTCATCGCAGATAAACGCGGATTCGAACGGATGAACGCAGATTTTGGCGGGATCAAACCCCCAAGTCCGCGTTCATCTGCTCAATCTGCGTTTTTGTTTTGTGTTTGCCGGCCAACACTGCAAACCGTGAGCCAACCTGCCCTCATCTAATGTAAGGTAGTCATAGGCGGTTGAGCCCAGTCGTGATTCGGAGGAGCGATGATTCGAGCGCATCAAGCCCAGGCAATTCGCAGCCACGGCGGACGAATGCGGGCCGCCATCGCGCTGCTGGCAGCGGCTTCGCTGGCCGTTGCGCCGGCGGCGCAGGCCGAGCGCACCAAACTGAAGCCCGGCTGGAACATGTTTTCGCCGCAGCAAGACGTCGAGATCGGCCAGAAAGTGGCCGCCGATGCGGAGCGCCAGTTGCCCATGCTCAACGACGCGCGCGTGGACCGCTATCTCGACCGTCTCGGTAAGCGACTGGCCGCCAAAGCGCCCGGCGCGGATTTTCCTTATCAGTTCAAAACCGTGAATGATTCGGCGATCAATGCCTTCGCGTTGCCCGGCGGATTCATGTATGTGAACCGCGGGGCCATCGAAGCCGCAAACACGGAAGCGCAATTGGCCGGCGTGATGGCGCACGAAATCAGCCACGTCGCATTGCGTCACGGCACCAACCAGGCCACCAAAGCGAACTTCACGCAGGGCCTGCTGGGCATTCTGGGAGCGACGGTGGGCAGCGGCTCAGTCGGCGCGGTGGCCGCGCAGCTTGGCGCAGGATTCTTCGCCAACTCCGTCCTGCTGAAGTATTCGCGCGATGCCGAAACGCAAGCCGACGTCATGGGTACCCAAATTCTTTACGACAGCGGTTACGACCCGCGCGGCGTGGCGCAGTTCTTCGAGATCATCGAGGGCCAGAGCAAAGGCGGGCGCCCTCCGGAATTCTTTTCCAGCCATCCCAATCCGGGCAACCGCGTCGAGCGCGTAAACCGCGAAATCGAAAAAATCGGAGGCATGCCTGCAAACCCGCGCACTACATCCAGCGAATTTCAGGCCATCAAGCGCCACCTGAAGTCGCTGCCGCCGGCGCCGAAGCGCAATGCGGCCGGCGCCGCCAGCGGCGGCTCAGGCGGCAAGGTGCCGGATCCTTCGTCGCGCTACCAGGCCTTTGAGAATCGCAGCGTGCGGCTTCAGCATCCCGACAACTGGCAGGCTTACCCGCAGGGTGACGCTGCTTCGTTCGTGCCGCAGGGCGGCGTGGTGCAGGATCGCGAGGGCAATCAGGCCATGGTTTACGGCGTGATGCTCAACGTGTTCGACACGCACGCCGATGGCGGACAGATTACTCTGGAATCCGCCACCGATCAGTTGGTGCAGGAGTTGCGCCGCGACAATCGCAACATGCGAGTGGTACGGCGGCACGAGCAGACACGCGTGGGCGGCCAGCGCGCGCTCTCCACGGTGCTGGCCAACGAGTCGCCGCTCGGCGGCCGCGAAGTGGACTGGCTGGTCACTGTCGCTCGTCCCGAGGGGCTGGTGTACTTTGTCTTTGTCGCGCCGGAGAACGACTTCGGCCGCTACGAACGCGCCTTCGAGCAGATGCTCAGTTCCGTCCGCTTCCGCAATTAGGGCCGGGTAGCCATGTGGATGGCCAGCGGATCTGCCGGCTCCCTCGGGTGCAAAATGCCGGAACTCGCCGCTGCTGACGCAGCACTCTTCCGCCACGCCGCCGGCGGCAAACCCACTGCACGCTTGAAAGCGCGATTGAAGGCCGCTTCCGACTCATAGCCCACGCGCGCGGCTACCTGCTGAATCGTGTGTCCGTAATCGCGCAGCATCAGCTTGGCGAGCTGAATCCGCCAAGCCGATAAGTACCGCATCGGCGATTCGCCAATCAGCTCGGTGAAGCGCTGTGCCAGGGCGGAACGGGATATCGCGGCCTCATGCGCCAATTCCTCAACCGTCCAGTTTCGAGCAGGCGACTGGTGCAACAGGCGCAAAGCCGTGCCGACTTGGGGGTCATTGAGGCCGGCCAGCCAGCCGCGGTGATCCTCGGGAAGCTGCTGCATATACTGGCGGATGATCTCCACGAACATCAATTCGGTGAGCCGGCCGAGCATCGCCGCATTTCCCGGGCGCCCGGACTTCGCTTCGTGGGTCGTGAACTTCAGCGTCGTGCTCAGCCAATTGCTCGAACCTTGCGGCACGGCGGCCGGGCGGCGGCCGTTGCGATCAATGACTTCGACGGCGGAGTAATCGTCGCGGCTGCGCACCGCCAGGATGTTGGGCAGCGAGGCCAGCAGCGGGTTGAACTTCTGGTCACAATTCAGATACCCGCATACAAACCGGGTGACTTTGCCGCCGCCACCGAAGGCGATTTCCCGCAGCGCGCCGTCCGGGGAGCGTGACAGCAGCACCTGGGGCCGTTCGGCGCGCGCCCCGGCATGGCTGCTCATTCGGTGCGGGTCGCCGTGCGGGAAGATGATTACGTCGCCGGCTTCCAGACTCACCGACGGCAAACCCTTGCTTTCGATCAAGCATTGGCCTTCGGTGAGGATGTGAAACAGCACCACGCACTCCGCGTCGGGGATGGCGAAAGCAGCGAGTTGGTTGGCGTCCGGTTCTTCGATCACCCACGGCGCCGAGAACTCCCCCATGAAAAACACCGATCCGGTCAGGCGCAACACACGCAAAACATCGGATAGCACATCCACGCGGTCATCCTCCAACCAGCGCCCAGGACTCCCTCGGACGATTGGTCAAGGTTCGCAGAGCCTGAGTCAATCGGTCAAGCACTTCCGGCGCTTCGGTCAAGAACCTCGGAGTCCAGGCGATGGACGTTGCGCATCTACCTGTTGAAACTAGCTCATCGCGAACGGAGCCGGCGGACGCGAAAGGAACGGCGACCATTGCCAGTACTTTTAGTAGCCGATGCTCGCTCCGACTTTCTTTGCGGATGGCGCGTTTGCAATTTCTTGATGAGCGTCGTAGTTTGTTTCTATCAAGAAAAGAACTGAGGAGGAACTATGAACCTTGTGAGGCGTATCCTTTCCCCGGCAGCCGCAGCGACGCTGCTTTTTTGCATGGCTGCCGCTCCCGCGCGCGCGCAAGCCCCGGCGCAATCCGAACAGCTTCCCAACCACCAGCACTACGATAAGGGCGATGGCTACATGAAGCCCGGTCCCACCGGCGCGCTTGCCCCGCGACTGATGAATGTTGGCACGCACGCCTTTCCCGTCACCACGAAAAACAAGCAAGCGCAAGCTTTCATCAATCAGGGCGTGAACCTGGCGTACGGCTTCAACCATGCCGAAGCGGCGCGCGCCTTTGCCGAGGCCGCGCGCCTCGATCCCAATTGCGCGATGGCTTACTGGGGTCACGCGCTGGTGCTCGGCCCCAACATCAACGTGCCGATGGATCCCCAAAATGAGCCGAAAGCCTACGAACTGGTGCAGAAGGCTGTCTCGCTGAAGAGCAAGGCCTCGCAGCGAGAGCGCGACTGGATTGACGCGCTGGCCAAGCGCTACACCGGCAAAGCCGACGACCGCAAGGCCAACGACGCCGCCTACGCCGACGCCATGCGCGCGCTGGCGAAAAAGTATCCGGATGATCTCGATGCCGCCACCATGTTCGCCGAAGCCATGATGGACCTCTCGCCGTGGGGCTACTGGACGCGCGACAGCCAGCCGCGTCCCGGCACGGACGAAGTCATCGCCGCGCTGGAGCGCGTGATCCAGCGCAACCCCAAGCATCCCGGCGCGCTCCACTACTGGATCCATCTGTGGGAGCCGACGAAGAATCCCGAGAAGGCGGAGAAGGCCGCCGACACCCTGTTGCCGCTGGCCCCCGCCGCGGGCCACTTGGTGCACATGCCCGCGCACATCTATCAGCGCGTCGGCCGCTATCAGGATGTCGTGAAATCCAATCAAATGGCCGTGGCCGCCGACGAGGACTACATCGCGCAGTGCCGCGCGCAGGGTGTCTACCCGCTGGCCTACTACCCGCACAACATTCACTTCATCTGGTTCGGCGCGAACCTGAGCGGGCAAAGCAAGCTCGCGATCCAGTCGGGCAAAAAGACCAGCGAGTCGGTCCCGCCCGACGCGCTTCAGAATTTGCCGTTCCTGCAAGGCTTCACCGTGGTGCACGAGTACGCGCTGGTGCGCTTCGGCAAGTGGGACGAAATTCTCGCGCTGCCCGCGCCGCGCCACGATTCCCTGTTTACTCGCGGCATCCGGCATTACACGCGCGGCATGGCCTTTGTCGGGAAAAATCAGCTCGATAAGGCATGGGAGGAGCTGGATCAACTCGAACGCATCGCCGCCAATCCCGAACTGGCGAAGATCCCCGCGTCGTTTTCAGCCAACACCGCGGCGGACATCCTCAGCATCGCGCCGCACGTGCTGGCCGGCGAACTCGCCGCTCGCAAAGGCGACCACGAGCAGGCCGTCGCGCACCTCACGCGCGCCGTGCTCCTACAGGACGCGCTCATCTACACCGAGCCGGATGATTGGCACTATCCCGTCCGGCATTCGCTCGGCGCCGTGCTACTTGCCGCTGGCCGCCCGCGCGAAGCAGAAGTCGTCTATTGGCAGGATTTAAGCAAATGGCCGGAGAACGGCTGGTCGCTATTTGGCTTGGTGCAGGCACTTAAGGCGCAGGGCAAAGATGACGCAGCCGCGCTCGCTCAAAAGCGCTTCGAAAAAGCCTGGGCCCATGCCGACATAAAGCTCACCTCGTCGCGCATCATGGAACCGGTCGCAACGGCAGTGACGAGTGACCAGTGACAGGTGTACGGCGGATTCGTTGAATGGGGTCGCGCGTTTCTATGCGGCATTTCGGTCATCGGAACTGCCACATCATCTCGTCGGGCGCCTGCTGGACGCTTCCAGCCCGTGAGACCAAGAGGCCTTCGGCGTACACGCGCCCGACAGCGCCCAATGACAGGAATGTCGGCCAAACCCATGTGTGCACTAGCGCTTGGAACACGACGAGCGTATGACCCGACTCCATCTCGTGCCGGTGGATGCCGAACGTGATGCGGTGGCCTTCCACTAGCTCGTACTCGTGCGCTTCCGTGGGAACCGCGGCCAAATCAGACGGCAACCTTGCTCGCCAGTTCGCCAGCCGGAGATTGATCGCCCCGCACGCCTTCGCCTGAATGGGATCGCGATATGGCTCCTGGCAGTTGCATCGGCCGAAAGCGATCCTAAAGCTCATCCTTTTGTCCTGACGGTTGCAGCCGCGCGTAATTAACCACTGGCCATTATTTCTTTCGGTTTCCAACGGAGGACAGGTCTCCGCGCCGCGGCGACTTCGTCGAGACGGCCGACGCGGGTGGAGTGAGGTGCGGTTTTGACCAGCTCGGGGTTCGCGGCGGCTTCGTCGGTAATGGCGCGCATTGCGTCAACAAACAAGTCGCATTCTTCTTTCGACTCGGACTCAGTCGGCTCGATCATTAGCGCGCCGGGCACGATCAGCGGAAACGCCGTGGTGTATGGGTGGAAGCCGTAGTCAATCAGGCGCTTAGCAATGTCCATCGTGCTCACGCCGTTTTTCTTCTGCTTCGCATCGCTGAATACCACTTCGTGCATCGAAGCCGCCTTGTACGGCAAGTCGAACACGCCTTCGAGTTTCTTGCGAATGTAGTTGGCGTTCACCACCGCGTCTTCGGTGGCCTGGCGGATGCCGGGACCGTAGGCCAGCGTGTAAGCCAGCGCGCGCAGCAGCACGCCGAAATTGCCGTAGAACGCGCGCACACGCCCGATGGACTTCGGGCGGTTTGCGTCCACTGCCAGCTTGCCGTCGGGCTTCTCGATCACCACCGGTACCGGCAAATACGGCTCGAGGAAATTCTTCACCGCCACCGGCCCGGCGCCCGGCCCGCCGCCGCCGTGCGGCGTGGAAAATGTCTTGTGCAGGTTCAGGTGCATCACGTCCACGCCGAAGTCGCCCGGCCGCGCCACGCCGGCCAGCGCGTTCATATTCGCGCCATCCATGTAGAGCAGCGCGCCCTTGCTGTGCAGCACCTCGGCAATTTCCGCGATGCGCTCTTCGAAGATGCCCAGCGTATTCGGGTTGGTGAGCATCAGCGCGGCCACGTCTTCGTTCACCAGCTCCCGCAGGCGATCCACATCCAACATGCCGTGCGATTCGGACCGGATGTTCGCCACTTCGTAGCCGGCGATTACCACCGTGGCCGGATTGGTGCCGTGCGCCGAATCGGGAATCAAGACTTTTGTGCGCGGGTTGCCTCTTGCCTCGTGGTGCGCGCGAATCAGCAGCAGGCCGGTGAGCTCGCCTTGCGCGCCGGCGGCCGGGCTGAGCGCCACCGCATCCATGCCGGTGATTTCGCGCAGGCAATCTTCCAGCGTCTTCAGGATGCGCAGGCAGCCCTGCGCAATTTCCGCCGGCTGGTAGGGATGTTCAGTGGCAATGCCTTCCAGTCGTGCAACCGCTTCGTTCACGCGCGGGTTGTACTTCATGGTGCAGGAACCGAGCGGATACATCCCGAGGTCAATCGCGTAGTTCCACGTGGAGAGGCGCGTGAAGTGGCGGATCACCTCAATCTCACTCACCTCAGGAAAGCCCGTCACTTCCTCGCGCGCGTGAGCGCCGAGTTCTTTCGACGCATCCACGGCGGGCACGTCGAGCGGCGGCAATTCCATGCCCCGCTTGCCTGGCGACGATTTCTCGAAGATCAAGCCTTCGCTTTGACTTACGTGCCGCCGCGCTTTTGTAATTCTTTCGTTCACTTGCCCGGCTCCATCACCACATCGTAGTGCACGGAAACACGATCGAAATTCGACAGCAGCTTCTTGGCCTCGTCGGACACCACGGCGACTTGATAATCGGCGCCGGCAAATTCTTTCACCGCATCGAGCGAGTCCCACAAGGTGAGAGTGGCGACTTCCACCGTGCCCGCCACCTCGCGGCGCATCACATACGCGCCGCGGTATCCTTTCACGCTGATGCCCGGCAAGACTTTCTTGCGCAGCAGTTGCTCAAAGGCATCGGCCTTTTCTGTTGAAACCCAACCACGCCAGTAACGGCAAATCATGTCAGGGTCTCCAGTCGTTCAACTTTCGACGTTCAACGCCCTATACCGGCGTCTCTAGGATCGTCTTCACCACGCTCGCGAATCGCTCGATTTCGCCGCGCGGCGTTTGTTCGGTGACGCACACCAGCCCCCGCTTGGTCTGCTCGGGATAAAACGCGCCGAGCGCCAGCGGCCCGATGATCCTGTGCTTCAGCAACTCGGCATTGATCATCTTTACCGAGCGCGGGAACTCCACCGTGAATTCATTGAAGAAGGGCGCGGCAAACACGCGGCGCACGCCGGGAATTTTCTGCAGTTCAGCCGCAGCGAACCGGGCTTTGGCCAGATTCTGCCCGGCCATCTCGCGGGTGCCTTCTTTGCCCAGCAGGCAGAGATGAATCGTCGCCGCCAGCGCAAATAGCGCCTGATTGGTGCAGATATTCGACGTAGCTTTCTCGCGGCGGATGTGTTGCTCGCGGGTGGCCAGCGTCAGCACATAGCCGCGCGCGCCATTGCGGTCGACCGTTTCGCCCGCCAGCCGCCCGGGCATCTGGCGCACAAATTTTTCTTTGGTGGCAATTACGCCCACCGACGGCCCGCCAAAACTCGGCGCGATGCCGAACGACTGCGCCTCCATCGCCACAATGTCTGCCTCGGCAGGCGCGCGCACGATGCCCAGCGACATGCCTTCAGCAACCGAAACAATCAGCAACGCGCCCTTGGCGTGCGCGATTTCCGCAAGCTGCGGGAGCTGCTCGAGTGCACCGAGGAAATTCGGCGACTGCACCGCCACCGCGCACACACTGTCATCCAGCGCCGCGCGCACGGCATCCACATCAATCTGCCCGGATGCGCCAAATGCAATTTCCGTTTCCGCCAGCCCCTGATTGCGCGCGTAGGTGTGCAGCACGTGGCGATACTCGGGATGCACCGAGCGCGCCACTAGCACGCGGTTGCGACCGGTCAGGCGCACCGCCATCATCACCGCTTCGGGCAGCGCGGTGGAGCCGTCATACATCGAAGCGTTGGCCACCTCTTGCCCGGTGAGCTGGCACATCAGCGTTTGAAACTCGAAAATGGCTTGCAGCGTGCCCTGGCTGATTTCCGCCTGGTACGGCGTGTACGAGGTGAGGAATTCCCCGCGCTGGATCAGCGCGTCAGGAACCACCGAGCGCATATGGTTGTAAACGCCGGCCCCCAGGAACGACGTGTAGCCCGCCGCGTTTTCCGCTGCGCGCGCGCGGAAATAGGCGATGATTTCCGGCTCGCTCATGGCCGCAGGCAGCTTGAGCGGCTGCTTCAGACGGAAGCGCTCGGGGATCGCGCGAAATAATTCCTCGGCGCTGCCAACGCCGATTGCAGAAAGCATTTCGCGGCGCTCGGCGTCGCTCTTCGGCAAGTAGCGCATCAGGCCGTGGCTTCCTTTTCGCGGATATATTGTTGATAGGCGGCGGCGTCCATCAGGCCATCGAGCTCGCCGGGGTTGGCGAGCTTCACTTTGATCAGCCAGGCCGCGCCGTGCGGATCCTGATTGATTTTTTCCGGCGACGAGCCCAGCGCATCGTTCACCGCAGTGACTTCGCCGCTCACCGGGCTGTAAATCTCGCTCACCGCTTTTACCGACTCCACCGTGCCGAAGCTCTTGCCGGCTTCGAGCTTCGCGCCGACTTTGGGCAGCTCGACGTAAACCACGTCGCCCAGCTCATGCTGCGCGTAATCGGTGATGCCCACGGCGGCCGCGCCGCCTTCGTTCTTCACCCACTCATGCTCTTTGGTGTAGCGATAGTCAGCCGGATACATTCGTTCTCCCGTAGCACAGGCTTCCAGCCTGTGCGCCTTTTGTGGCTCGCAGAAATGCACAGGCTAAAAGCTTGGGCTACTTCTGCCGCTTGTAAAACGGCAGCGGCACCACGCGCGCCGCAGCCTGCTGGTTGCGCACTTCGATTTCAATTGCCGAGCCAGGGCTCGCCAATTCTACCGGTACATAGGCCATGCCGATATTCTTTTTCAGGAACGGCGCGGGCGAGCCGCTGGTCACTTTTCCCACCTCACGGCCGGATGAGAACACGCGATAGCCGTCGCGCGCGATCAACCGGTCTTGTATTTCGAA
>JBOGNS010000107.1:0-7754 GCA_050747305.1 Candidatus Acidiferrales bacterium
GCGGGTATAGAGCGACTCGAGCCGCGCGGTGCGGTGCGGGCCGCCGCCGAGCAAGTCGAGTTCGTAGGCGAATTCGCGCTCCAGCGCTTCCACCGCCTGGGCCGCGTGCTCATCGACGCTCTTATCTTCGAGCACGCGCGCGCGCAGGATTTCGGTGGCTTCGTCCACCAGGCGCGCGCACTCGAAGCGGGTCCACGGCTTCATCCCCAGCATGGCGGTCTGCACGTAGCCTTGAGCCGCCAGCCGCTCGAACACCGAGTAGGTCCAGCTATCCAGTGGCACATAGGTGGAACCCACCGCACGATAGCGCGGGTAGTCTTGCGCCACTGCGGCGCACGGCGCCATCCACAGAAGCACCAACCCGGCTTGAACTATCCAACGACGCAAAGCTACATTCCTCCGAAATTACTTCTCGCCCGCCGCGCCGATCGCGGGTCAAAGCAAGGCCGGCAAGATGCCGGCGTTGCCAATCGCGACCTACGCAAGGCCGGCCCTTCATCCGCGTCCTGCCCTTCATCCGCGTCCCGCGGGTTCAGGGTAAGGGAAAGCCGGCCTCTCATCCGCGTGTGGCGGATTCGAGTAAACCCTTCGCGTCGCGGAGCACCGCTCAGGGTAAACACGATGCCGGCGATGCAAATCACCGTGTGGCCACCGCGTAACCAATCGCGGCGGAACTGGCCACCTGCGCGATGGCCACAAAATTCCTCCAGAAGGTGGAGCCGCCGATAGCTTTCTCCGGCACTACAATCGTGTCGCCCGGCTCGACCTTCGTAGAAAGCACTCCGTTGCCCCACCAACTGCCGCTGTTGCCGGACACCACTTCCCCGTTGGCGCGCACAATGAAGATGTTTTTCTTCTCCGCCAATTCGGTGGGGCCGCCGGCACGCTCGAGATACCAGTCGGCGCTCTTCCGCGACCGGTACGTCAGCGCGTTCGGGTTGTAGACCTGCCCGGTGACAATCACCACGTTTGGATTCTTGGGAATCAGAATCCGGTCGCCGGCCCGCACCTCGATGTCGTCGGGAGAGCCGGCAAACTGATTCACGTCTCCGCTCAATCGGATCACCATGCGTCCGGTGACCGGGGCCTGGCGCAGAGCGGTTAGCACCCGCTCCTGCTGCACGATGGCCGCCTGCTGGAGCGCCGCATGCTGCTGCGCGTTCTCACTGAGCGAAACTTTCACGTTGGCGCCTTCCTGCTCGATGCGCCGGATCAGGTCGCCTTTGGTTTTTTCCTGGAACTTGCGTACCTCCACGCGCTCATAAACCGCGCCGCGAGGATAAGCGGTGGCCAAGAACCCACCGGCGCGCTTCAAGACGGAGCTGAGCTTCTCTCCGGGGCTGATGCCGTAGGTTCCGGGATGCTGCACCTCGCCATCCACCACGATGGAGGCGCCGATGTCCTGCCATCCGGGAATCTGCCGGATGGACAGAGTGTCGCCGTCGCGCAGCATTAGGTTACTGTTCGTGTCACCGGAAAGCGCCCCGGCAATGCTGATTTCGTGATGCTCGCCGGTGGTCTGCTTGTCCCCTTCCGCCAGATAGCGGGTCAAGTCGGCGTTTTCCGTGAAGGCGCTGCGCTTGAGCCCGCCGGCGGCGCCGATCAAGTCTGAAATGCGCATGTTGTTGGTGAGTGGATACCGGCCGGGCTTGGCCACTTCGCCCTTGATGTACACCGTTGGCGGATCCACTTTAGCCAGGCTGCGGTGCACCAGGATGCGGTCGCGCGGTTGCAGCAGCACGTTGTCAATCGGATTGCCGGCCAGCGCCTCGCCCAGGTTTACGCTGAAAATTTTCATCTCCCCGCCGGGCAGATTGCGGAACACTTGCGCGTTCTCCAGCATCACGTCGGGCGTGATGCCGCCGGAAAGATGCACAGCATCGCGCAAATGGATTTGACCGGAAGTGCGGTAGGTCCCGGGCTGGTAGACTTCGCCGCCCACCCACACCATCGGCGGCTCTTCGAAGTCGTAGCGGCTGAAGACGCGCACCGTATCCATTGGCTCCAGAACGGGCGCAGCCTCGGGACTTGCAAGCGCGGTGCCCAGATCGAAGCTTTCCACGCTGGGACGGAAGTCCGGGGCATTGAGGCGAATAATCTCCGCGTACTTCGGCGCCGGCTCAGGAAGCAGATCTTTGTAAGAGGAAATCAGATCGCTTACGCGCATGCCTTCGCTATACGAATAGCGCCCGGGGCGCAGCGCATGGCCGAGCAGATAAACGGCCTGCTGGTTGTGCTGCGCAATGGGGAAGATGCGGATCTCATCGCCATCACGCACCTTGAAGGACTGCAACTGCTGGCGAACCGCCTCGGAATCGCCGGCCTCCGGCAAGTCCAGGCTGATCATCGTGCGTTTTTCGTGCGCCTCCAGCCGTTGCACCTGAATATTGCGCAGCGTCGCCGTGGGCAGGATGCCGCCGGCAAGTTCCAGCACTTCATCCAGCGGCGTTTCGCCGCGAATTTCATAGAGCGCCGGACGCCGCACCATGCCTTCCACCTTCACCTGCGGCCCGATGGGCGGCACCATCACCGTGTCGCCGTCGCGAAGCTGCTTCACATCGCCGCGGATGCCGCGCAGCAGCAGATCGTACACATCCAGTTCCTGAACCAGTTGCTTGCCCTGAAAGTGCCGGATGGTCCGCGCCGAGCCTTGCTCCGTCGGCCCGCCGGCTTGAAACAGCGCGGCCAGCGGAGTGGAAAGCGAGCTCACTTCGTACGCGCCGGGGAACTCAACATCGCCCACCACATAAACGCGCACCGTGCGCAAGCGCGCCAGCGACACGTCGGCGGAAATATCGCGGAACTGGGAGCGCAGTGCTTGCTGGAGCGTCTGCTGCACCTCTCCCATGGTGCGCCCGCTCACCATCACCGGGCCCACTTCAGGAAGCGCCACGCGCCCCTCGTTGTCCACCGTGCGCATCAGGCGGTGCGTGACGCCGCCCCACATGTCGATGGCCAGCCCGTCGCCGGGACCCACCACGTAGTCCGGCCCGACCGGCAGGTCCACCGGAAGCAAATCTGGGCTGATGGACGAGTTGCGGAACACGTCGAGCCCGAACCGCTCCAGCTTCGCCGGACGCTGCGGCGCCTGCAAATACAGGTCATAGAGCGAAGGAATGTCGGCATACGGATTTGGCCGCCGCACCAGCAAGGGCACCTCATCCCTTTGGTGAGGCTGGCGGAAGCGGTCGCGGTTCGCGTCCTCTCGCCTTCGCTCCGAAGGCTCGAAGGCTGAGCCTCGCGGATCGCCGTTGTTGTAGCCGCGCATCTCTCCCTGCGACTCTCGCTCGAGGGCTTCGGCAAGCCGCTCTTCCGGCATCGAGACGCCGGGGATGCCGCCGGGATCCGGCAGGCCACGCAGCCAATCGGTGCCCATCGCGGCTCGCTGAATTCCCGCCTCGACCCCGACTCCCGGAACCGAGCCGCTGGCGGTCTGAAGTTTGTCGCTGAGGCGTTCCCGCTGCGACGGTGAAAACTGTCCGTCGCGCGGAAGCTCGAAGGGGTCCGGCGCTGGGGCGTCTCGCCTGCCGGTCTGCTCGACGCGCCGCCGCTGGCTCTGGCTCTCTTCATCGCGGTCACCGCGGCTGGCGCGATCCAGGTTCCGATCGCGACGGCGCTGGCGGGCCTCCTCTTCCTCTTCCGCCTCGGCGCGGAGCAAGCGCTTGGTGCGCTCCTGGAGCAGGATGCCGCGCTCCTTGGCGGCCTCCGAGTTCGGGTTCAGTTGCGGCATCAGGTAGCCGTAACGCTGCACCAGCCGGGTGGCCACCGACCGGAACTCGACATCGTTTTCAAGCCGCGTGATGATGGCGGAATCCGCGAGGTCGGCATCCTCTACAATCTGACCGCGGTCGGTAGCCTCCTTCGCCACCCATCGTTTCAACTCGACCATCAGGCCCGCATCCTTCCGCAGCACCTCGGCGAGCTGCGCCGCAGACGCCGCCACCCGCGCCAGGTTCTGCGCGCCCAGACCGTTGGTGGCCCAGCCTTCTTGTCCGTTGCGGGCCGGTTGCTGCGCCAGCATCGGGGGCTGAATCAGAATCCACGCCAGCAGCGCCGCGCATGTGCGCCGGCGCGCAGTTCTCCAATTGAATCCGGCTCGAATTGGCATCAATCGGCTCACAAGCTGCCTCCTGCAAACTGGTTCGCGCTGCGATCCCGCAAAGCGTTGAGCACGCCTTCTTGCGACGCCTCTACGGTTTGCGTGTGAATATCCAGCGACGCCCAGTAATAAATGCTGCTGGCGCGATCAGGGGCCAAAGCCAGGATGCGGATTTCGGGATGTCGGTGGAGGAGCTGGCTACAGATGGGCGGCAGCTCTTCACCGCCGCGTAAGGCGACAATCAGGAAATCGGGATGGGTTTCCTCGACAGCTTCGGTGAGCTTGCTGTCATCTTGCAACTCACCGACCACCTCGATGTCCGGCTGGTCGCATATCGTCTCAAGGACGAGTTCTCGCATCAGGCGGGGCTGGTTAGCCACCAACACGCGGGTCTTTTTCACGAGAGTTCTCCGTGCCCGCGAGGATAGGCGCGCCACGCCGCTTACGGAAGGTTCAAAAAAGGGTGTGGGAGGGTGTGGAAAACTGCCTATGGTCAAGTACTACTTCGGGTTAGGGCAGTACCAAAAAAGTACTACGGCCACGCCGGCGGGGCCATGGGGCCTTCGGGTAGCGGTTGATCGGCGC
The DNA here is from genome assembly GCA_050747305.1 of Candidatus Acidiferrales bacterium. GTDB lineage: Bacteria > Acidobacteriota > Terriglobia > Acidiferrales > UBA7541 > JBOGNS01. Next base: position 4,685 of record JBOGNS010000107.1, read on the forward strand.
AGGCTTCCACGACTTCCAGGCGATCGTTGACCCCGGCTTTCTGCAACATCTTGTGGATGTGGTTCTTGACGGTCTGCTCGGAGAGGCCGAGGCGGTGGGCAATCTCTTTATTGGTCATGCCGCGGGCGATGTAGGGTATCAACTGCTGTTCGCGCCGCGATAACCCCAGTTGTTCGCGAATCCGCGCGCTAGGCAGCGCCTCCGCTTGCCGGAAGACCTGCTCAAACAAGTAGGTACACAGGCTTGGCGGGCACACCGCATGTCCCTGAGCAACCGTGCGAATGGCCGTGGCGACGTCCGACGCCGAAGCATCCTCCAGCAGAATGCCGCGAACCCCGGCCTTTACGGCCTTCAGGAAGCCGATCGGTTCATCCCTCACGCCGAGCAAGATGCAGCGGCGCGCAGGATGTCGCTCGCGCAATTCGCTGAGCATCTCGAGGAGCGCGGGGCCGGCCGAACCCCAGTCAATCAGCAGCACATCGTAATCGGAGGCGAAGAGTACTTCGCAAAGATCGGGCGAGAAGGCATGCGACCCAACCACTTGGATGTCGCCTTTGCGCGTGATCACCCGCGTCAGAGCATCACGCACCAACCGGTTGCCCGCCACAAGAAAAACTCGAATACCCCTCTCCATGTGCCCTCAGCTTGAGCGTAAAAGTGCGGATGAATTGTTACTGTCGTCCACGCCGAAAGGGGGGCGGCGGGACTATGCTAAATCAAGGCCTGGGCCCCAAGGACACCAACCACTGGCCGACTCACCCGGGCTTGAGCGGCCAAACTACCCTCCCGAAAAACATTTGTCAAGCTTATAATAATCGCTTCCGAAGTATATTAGTGTTTGGCCTCGGACATTGGGGCCAGGCCACACCTGACGCCGTCTGAGCGGACGACGAGTTGAATCAAGGATTGGGCTGCGCCGATTCGGGACTCGCCGGCCAGAAGGCAACGGCCAGACACCTAAGTAGAACCCGACAACGAGCAAGAGGTTGTATGCCATCAATTGCTGGATGCCCTTGCGCGCAGAGGTCAGTTTGGTTTCAGTGAAGTTGCGCGCGGGCGCGAGGCGAAACCAATGCGGTTTTGATACCGTCTAAACCGACAGCACTCGGAAAACGGCAGGTTAGGATGCCCATTGCAACCCGGAATCTGCGGCGGCGCCCAACCCTGCGCATCGGTTGTCCCGAATCAGATGAGTCTTACTGACCAGCGCCCGCAGGCCAAAATGTCTGACGGCTTGACGCCTCAGAAACTCGCGCCTTCACCCCAGCGTGCGCGCATGCTTGGGTTCAAGGGCGCTGCGGCGTTTTTTCGCCGCCGATGGAAGGCCGCGGTTGCGCTGGCCCTCGTGCTGAGTTTGGCTTACGGGTTGTGGTTTAGTAGGCGCACGCCCGCGGAAGCGGCTGCGGCGCCCGCCGCCGGCACCGCGAGAATCGAGCGCCGCGATTTTGTGCGCACTCTTCGCGTGCACGGCACCACGGCGGCCGTGGAAAGCTTCCCCATCACCGTGCCTCGCATGTCGGGCGGGCCCGGCGGCGGCCAATTGATCATCACCAAGCTGGCGCCCTCCGGCTCGCGCGTGAATAAAGGCGATCTGTTGGTGGAGTTCGACCGGCAGAACCAGGTGCGCAACGCGCTGGACCGCCGCGCCGAGTTCCTCGACCTCGAAGAACAAATCAAGAAAAAAATTGCCGAGCAGGCGGCGCTCAAGGCGCAGGATGATACGGGACTGACGCAGTCGCGCAACGATTTGGAAAAAGCCCAGCTCGAAATGCGCCGCAACGAAGTGCTCTCCCGCATCGACGCGGAAATCAACAAACAGACACTCGAAGAGTCTGCGGCTCGCCTGAAGCAACTGGAAGCCACCTACCAGCTCAAGCGCACCGCGGCCCGCGCCGACCTGCGCATCCTCGAAATCCGCCGCGACCGCGCCCGCGCCGCCATGCTGCACGCCGAAGGCAATTCCGAGCGCATGGCCATTCGCTCCCCGATTGACGGCTTGGTGGTGATCAACACCGTGTGGAAGGGCGGCTCCATGGGCGAAGTGCTCGAAGGCGATGAGGTGCGCCCCGGCCTGCCCATCCTGCAAGTGGTGAATCCCGCCTCGATGGAAGTCCGCTCGCGCGTGAATCAGGCCGATGTCGCCTTCCTGCGCGTGGGGCAGCGCGCGGAATTTCGGCTGGATGCATTTCCGGACCTCGCCTTCCGCGGCAAGCTCGAGCGCATCTCGGCCATGGGCGCCGCCAGCAACATGAACGAAAAGGTGCGCCACTTCGCCGCGGTGTTCTCCGTGGAAGGCAGCGATTCGCACCTGCTGCCCGACCTGGCGGCGGCCGTAGACGCCGAACTGGAACGGCTGCCCAACGCGCTGGTGGCCCCGCGCGATGCGCTGCTGAACGAAGACGGCAAAACCTTCCTGCGCGTGCAGACCGGTGATGGCTGGGAGAAGCGCGAAGTGAAGGTAATCGGGCAGAACGATGTGGAAGTAGCGCTGGAGTCCGGCGTCGAACCCAGTGACGTGGTGCTGCGCAGCGCGGCGGCGGCGACTGCCGGAGGCCAATCGTGAGCTGGCTTGCGCGACTGTGGAAGCGGCGCCGCTGGACGCTGGTGGGCGTGGTGCTGGTGGTTGCTGCCGGCGCCAGCCTGCTGGTGGCGCAGATGGTGCGCTCCACGCCGTCGGTGCCGGTGCTGGAAGTCCGCTCCGGCGAGTTCGTGGATTACCTGCAACTGCGCGGCAACCTGAAAGCCCTAAAGTCCGTCGTGCTCTCCGCGCCATCCAGCGCCGGTGACTTGCAGATCATCAGCCTGGCAAAAAACGGCACGCCCGTAAAAAAGGGCGACACCGTGGTGCAATTTGATCTCAAGCAATTGGAATTGCGCTTGCTCCAGCAGCGCACCGAACTGCGGCAAGCCGAATCGGAAATCGAGCGCGCCCGCGCGCAAGGCAAAATGCAGGAGGAGCAGACGGAAACCGAGCTGATGAATGCGCGCTACAACGTCGAGCGCGCCAAGCTCGAGGCCGGCAAGCAGGAAATCCTCTCCCAAATTGTCGGCGAGAAAACCAAACTCGACC
>JBOGNS010000108.1:0-3672 GCA_050747305.1 Candidatus Acidiferrales bacterium
GATGAATACCTTGTCCTTGCGCAGTAGGCAAAACTGTTCCCGTTCTTCCTCACCCATCCCTGTCATTATATCCTCCTTATTCAATTGGGTCGTGCTCCGGGGTTTGGTCTCAGTGCTTGGATGGAGTCCGCCCTAAGAGTTGTTGAAAACGCGGGTCGGAGCGCAACAGTTTCAAGCCAGGGGAGCGCTCGACCTCCTCGAGCGAGTAACCTCGCTCGAGTGCTTTCCCGATCCACTGCAGCGCGCGTTCGCGGTCCCCGAGGTGCTCGTAGATATCTCCGGCGCGGAACATCACGTCCACGTTGTCCGGAGCAAGGTCGAGCGCGCGGCGGATCAGGGTGCGCGCCCGCGCGGCTTCGCCCAACATGCCGTAGCAGTCCGCCAGGCGGATCACCAAATCCGCGTCCTGCGGGTTGACTTCCAATTGACTCTTCAGCATTTCCGCCGCGTGCCGGTAGGCGGCCAGGGACTTTTCGCGCCCGCCCGGCGTCCAGTAGTACGCAGAAGCCAGGTTCTGCCACACACGGTAATCTCGCTTATCCAGCTCCAGGGCCTTTTCGAACATGCGCGCGGCTTCTGAGTACCGCGCTTCTCGGAAGAAGTAGAGGTGACCGAGGTTGGAGTAGGCCACATAGTTGGGCTGAACACTGAGAGATTTCTCGAAGTGGGCGCGCGCCTGGTCCCACTGTCCCTGTAGGGAGAGTGCGGCCCCCAGGCTGTTGTAGCTGCGCACATTCTCGGGCGCCAGCTCAATGGTGCGGCCAAACATCTTTGCTGCTTCCTCGTAGCGACCCTGGCGGACGAAGAATGCTCCGAATAATCCATAGCTGCCGGCAAAATCAGGACGCAAGGCCAGTGCGCGCCGATACACCCGCTCGGCATTGTCGGGCTGCGCCAAAGCCTCGAAGGAAGCAGCCAGTCCGCGCAAGGCATCGTCGCTGGTGGGGTCGATTTCCAGCGCGCGCTCATACTCGCGCGCCGCGCGCTCGTAACTTCCGGTTCCACGCAGCACACGGCCCAGCGCCAAATGCACCGGAGCGAATTGGTCGCCGAGAGTTTGCGCTTTTTGGCAGGCTTCCAACGCGCGCTCCACCCACACGGTGTCCTTCGTCTGCTCGTAGCGGCACCAGTACGCTTGGCCCAGGCCGGCATACGCCAACGCGTAGCCGCCATCCAGTTCCAGGGCACGCTCGAAGAGAGGGATGGCCGACTCTGGGGCCCGTTCCTGCTGGCAGTTCTGCAGGTAACCCTGGCCGCGCAGGTAGTACTCGTAGGCGGCAGACTGGGTGGTGCCCCGCGTCAACAGGCTGCGCGGCTCGCCGGGGCGCAGTTCAATCTCCAGCGCGGCGAGCACATTTTCGATCACCCGATCTTCCAAAGCGAACAGATTGGAGGCGTCGGCATCCACAACGTTCGACGCCAATTGCCGGCGGGTGCCGGCGTCCATCAGGCTGAAGGTGACGCGCGCCTGCTGCGCCACTTGCAAGCTGCCCGCCAACACCAGGTCCACGCCGAAGGTTTTGCGTGCCTGTTCCACCGTGGTCACGCTGTAGGCGCGCACTTCGCTGGCGGGAACTACTTCCAGGCCGTAACTCTGGCTGACTTTTCCAAGCGCGGCCGTGAGTGTTTCAGTCAGCCCATATCTCAGTGCCGCATGGTTCTCTCCACCGATTGCCTCAAACGGCAGCACGGTCAGAACCCGCTTTTCCACCACGCCGCCCCATCCCAGCCAGCGCAGAACCGCCGCTCGTCCCGACGGTATCATTGCGAAAGCGGCCACCAGTACCAGAAACGCCGCGGCCACCGCGCCCGCCAAAGTCCCGCGCCGCCTGTGCCACGGGCGGCCAACCATCGGCGACCCGGGGGCCGACAGTCGCTGGAGATCGACGAGCAGTTCCTTGGCCGATTGGTAGCGCCGGTCCGGCCGCTTCTCCAGCGTCTTGAGAATGATGCTCTCCAACCCTGCCGAAAGCCTGCGATTCAAACTGCTGGGCGAGTGTGGAGTCTGATGTAGGATCGCATCGGCCACCAGCGTGGGAAGTTTTCCGTCAAAAGGCCGGTGCCCGGTGGACATCTCATAGAGCACCACGCCGCAGGAGTAGATGTCGGTGCGGTGGTCGCCAGTTTCGCCGCGCAATTGTTCGGGCGCCATGTACGGGAGCGTGCCCGCCCCCGAGTGCGTATCGCTAAGGCTTTCGGTTACAGCATTGGTTGAGGGCTCGGTGAGCTTGGCCAATCCGAAATCGAGGATCTTGAGCCTGCCGTCCGCTGTCATGCGCAGGTTGCTGGGCTTGAGGTCGCGGTGGATCACGCCCTGCTGATGAGCGGCTGCCAGTCCCTCGGCCATTTGTGCGCCCAGTCGCGCAACCTCGTCCTGCGGAAGCGAGCCGGCGGCGAGACTGTCGCTGAGCGTGGTGCCGGGAACATACTCCATTACCAGGAAGTCCGTGCCATCGTCGCTATCAAAATCGAAGATGGTGGCGATGTTGGGATGGTTGAGCTTGGAGAGAGTCAGGGCTTCCTTGCGGAAGCGCCGTCGTGCGCCCTCATCGCGCAGCGTGCCGGGGGGAAGAACCTTCAAAGCCACGTCGCGGTCCAACCGATCGTCGTGGGCCCGGTAAACCACACCCATCCCGCCTTCTCCGAGCTTGTCGCTGACGCGGTAGTGGCCGAGCACTTGGCCGAGCATGGAGGAATCGCCTGTCCACGCATCCTATGCTCGTAATCATTACAAGTCAATTTGCGAGCCGGCACGATGCCAGCAAGAGCGCGTGCGGAATCGTGTGTTACACTGGCGCCGGCAGTCCTATTCGGCGCGGTAGCCAAGTGGCCCAAGGCGGAGGTCTGCAAAACCTCTATTCGTGGGTTCGACTCCCACCCGCGCCTCCAGCCTTTTCAAGCATTTACGTCATGCGACCCGCTTCCTGAACTATTGGTGTCTAAGAAGCTCTCAGTTAGGTGGATGCAGATCAGCGAAGGAAATACGAAATCAGTTGCGAGCGCAACCTTCCAGGAGCCTTCGAACTCCGGCCGTCGGCTGGGAGGTATGCGGTCGAACAACGTTGCTGACACTCGGTGAATATCTTCGATGTAGGCGCGGCTGATGCCGCCGAATGCGGCAAGACGAAAAGGGCCGAAGAGTGACACGCTGACGCGTAAGGCCTGGAGGAAGCCAATGCCGGTACCCGCCAACGCGACACGTAGTTCATCGAGGGGACCAGCACTGACGCCGTAGGCGGCCATCGCTCGACGAAAGCGCCATAGCGTGCGCACATCCTCACGCATGAGGCGCAGCCAGAGCAGGGCCAAGCGCTTACGCTCGTCGCTGGCGGCCGCAACCAGACGATCGGAAATCGCGCTGCCGCGCAGGTCAGCATAATCGGAGGGATCGAACAGCCGATTCGCATAGGAGAAACTCAACCCAGGTAAGGGCACGATCTCCGCCACTCTGCCGAACGAAGCTGGAGCCTGCCGGGTGGGCGCGCCGCGAAGCAACGCCAGCAACAGCAGGGTCAGAAGCGCTCCGCCGAGCAGGAGCAACAGTAAAAGCGAATTCACGGCAAGGAACTCCCTCTTTCGTTTTGATGACGCCAGATCGATGTCAGCGGCGAGTCCGCGCGCGAAAACCAGCCGTCGCACGCACTCAAAGCGGGGAAACGATCAGCATCAAAC
>JBOGNS010000109.1:0-5220 GCA_050747305.1 Candidatus Acidiferrales bacterium
CAAATCCGTTGTGCCACCAATCCCCAGCGTCGTCATCGCCGCCAGCGACACCCCCGGCCGCAGCTCCACTCCCAGCTCCGGCAGCGCCGCAATCAGTTTGGGATTCTCAATCCTCACAATCGGCTCCTGCTTCCGTAGCGCTCAACATTGAAGAAAAGCAAAGGCAGGATGAGCCCCACCCAAAAGAACCACGTGGTTATCCCGTTCCCAGTCCCGCGGCTTCCTTCGACCAGCAACAAGTAGCGCGACGACCGTGGGCCATAGGAGCATTCCAACGAAGTAACCGAGCAAGTACGCCAAGTCACCCAAGCCAACAGTCGCAATTGCGGCTAGCAAACACCAGGCAACCACAAAACCGATTCGGAGCTTCTGCTTGGTGGTCATCAGCTTCCCGACCTTCGGAGTTCCTTACGTCCTGACTTCCTTACCTCCTGACTTCCACTCTCAGCCTTCGCCTCCAGCAACACCGCCAATTCCTCCGCCGCCCTCCCCACGCTTCCCGCTCCAATCGTAAACACGGCATCGCCCCGCCCCGCCGCCTCCGCCAAATACTTGATGCACTCCTGCATCGAGCTGCGAAACACCACGTTTTTGTGGCCCGCCGCGCGAATCGCTTCCGCCAGCGCCTCGCCGCTCACTCCCTGCATCGGCGTTTCGCTGGCCGCGTACACCTCGGTCAGCACCAGCACGTCCGCCTGGTTGAACGCGCCGCAAAAATCGTTCCACAAATGCTGCGTGCGCGTGTAACGGTGCGGCTGAAACAGCGCCAGAATCCGCCGGTAACCGCAGCCGCGCGCCGCCTCCAGCGTCGCGCGAATCTCTGCCGGATGGTGGCCATAGTCATCCACCAGCGTGATGCCGTTGAACTGCCCCTTAATTTCAAACCGCCGCCCCACCCCGCCGAATTTCCCCAGGCCCTCGCGAATCAAGTCCGCCGGCACATTCAGATACAAAGCCACCGCCGCTGCCGCTGCCGCATTGCGCACGTTGTGCATCCCCGGCGGATTGTGCAGCCGGAAGCTGCCCAAATCTTCCCCGCGATACGCCAGCCGAAACTCGCTTTCCATGCCCTTGCACTCGGCCTCGCTGATCACCAAATCCGCCTGGCTCGACGTGCCGTACGTAATCACCGGCCGCTTCACACGCGGCAGAATCGCCTGCACATTCGGTTCATCCAGGCACAAAATCACCGCGCCGTAAAACGGCACGCGGTTCACGAATTCCACGAACGCACCTTGAATCTCCTCCAGTGACGCATAGTGATCCAGATGCTCGCGGTCAATCGTCGTCACCACCGCCACCACCGGCGCCAGCAGCAAAAACGTGCGGTCGCTCTCGTCCGCCTCCACCACCATGTACTCGCCTTTGCCCAGCCGCGCCGTCGTACCCGCCTGATTCACTTTGCCGCCCACCACAAACGTCGGATCCAGTCCCGCTGCCGCCAGCACCGACGCCGTCATCGACGTCGTCGTCGTTTTCCCATGCGCGCCTGCAATCGCAATCCCGTACTTCAAGCGCATCAACTCCGCCAGCATCTCGGCGCGCGGGATCACCGGAATCTTCAGCCGGTGCGCCTCCACCACCTCCGGGTTGTCCGCCCTCACCGCTGACGACACCACCAGCACGTGCGCCCCTTCCACCTGCTCCGCCCGATGCCCCTCGTAAATCGTCGCGCCCAGATTCGCCAGCCGCGCCGTAATCGGCGACGCCTTTACGTCCGACCCGGAAACCGAATACCCCAGCGTCAGCAACACCTCCGCGATGCCGCTCATCCCAATCCCGCCGATGCCGGCAAAATGTATCCGCTGAAAATTGCGAAACATCACCATCGTTTAGCCCGCGTCGTCTTGCTTCAAATGCATTTGCGCTAGCGCAAATCCGGCAAAGCACTTATGCCGAGGTCAGAAGGTCGAGATGTCAAGAGGTCAGGACTTCTCGACCTCCTGACCTCCCGACTTCCTGACTTCATCACCGTGGCCGACTCTTCTTATTGCGGCTGCCTCCTCAATCAAATCCACAATCTCTTCCACCGCGCGCGGCCGCGCATGCGCGCGCGCACGTTCGCCAATCTCACTCAATTGACTGGGCTGATCGATCAGAGAAAAAATCTCACGCGCCAGCCGCTCGCCGGTAAGCTCCGGCTGCGGAACCAGCCGCGCCGCGCCGCGGCTGGCCAGCGCCTGCGCGTTGCGAAGCTGATGGCTATCCGTCGCCCCCGCGAAGGGGATAAAGATGGCGGCGCGTCCGCTGGCCGCCACTTCCGCCACCGTGATCGCGCCCGACCGGCAGACAATCAAGTCCGCCTGGGCAAACCGCTCCGCCATGTTCTCGATGAAGGGCAAAACCTCCGCATTGACTTCACGCCGCGCATACGCCTCGCGCACCGCATTATAGTCGCGTTCCCCGGTCTGATGAACGATGCGCAACCGGTCTTTTCTCCCCGCCAGCAACTTCATCCCCTCCATCACCGCGCGATTAATTGGCGCCGCACCCTGACTCCCGCCCGTAATCAACAATTTCGTACCGCCGGCTTCCAGCCGGCCCGGTAGGACAGACCTCCCGGTCTGTCCGCCTTTACCCAGCGCATCTCCCTCCCGCGAGTCTCGCGCAGCAACGTCAATCGCCGGAATCGCAAAAAACTCCTTCCGCACCGGACACCCCGTCACCACCGCCTTCGTCCCCCACCGCGCCGCCGTATCCTCATACGCCGTCGCCGCACGCGTTGCCAGCCGCGCCAGCACGCGATTGGTGAATCCCGGCTCCGCATTCGGCTCGAAAATTACCGTTGGCACCCGCGCCATCCACGCCGCCAGCATCATCGGTCCCGACGCGTAGCCGCCTACGCCAAACGCCGCCGCAAATCCGTGCCGCCGCACAATCCCCAGCGAATCCAGCAACGACGCCGGCAGCAACGCTGCATTCCGCAACAGCTTCATCCCGCCTATCCCCTTCAGCCCCGCCGAGCGAATCGTCTCCAACCGCAGCCCCGCTTCCGGTACCAATCGCATTTCCATCCCGCGCTTCGTCCCTACAATCACCACATCCCTTTCCGAGCCCCGCCTCAGCCACTCCTTCGCCACCGCTATCGCCGGAAACACATGCCCGCCCGTGCCCCCGCCCGCAATCAGCAGCTTCATTTTGTACCGCCAGCTTCCAGCCGGCCCTGCCTACAACTGCCAAAGGGAAATTGGAAAATGGAAAATGGAAGATGGAACGGCGCAAACGTTGAGCCGTGATCCGTTTTTCCCATTTTCCCTTTTCCCTTTTCCATTTTCCTTCCTCACATGCGACTCGTATCCACATGCTGCGTAATGTTCAGCAAAACTCCAGTCGCTAATAGCATCACCAGCAGACTCGACCCGCCATAGCTGATAAACGGCAGCGGGATGCCCTTCGTCGGCATCATCCCCAGCACCACGCTCAAATTAATCAGCGCCTGGCTGATCACCAGCACCGTAATTCCCACTGCCACAAAGCGCCCGAAATCATCCGGCGCGCCCATCGCCGCCCGGATCCCGCGCCAGCCGTACACGGCAAACAGCAACACCACTGCCGCGCCGCCCAGAAATCCCAGCTCCTCGCACAGCACCGCAAAAATAAAATCCGTATGCGCCTCCGGCAAATAAAACAGTTTTTGCCGGCTCTCCATCAATCCCACGCCGCTGAACCCGCCCGAGCCCACCGCAATCAGTGACTGCATCATCTGAAATCCGCTGCCCTGCGGGTCCGCCTCCGGATCCAGAAACGCCACCACCCGCTGATAGCGATATGGCACGCGCACAATCAGCAGCCACACCGCAGGAATCGCCGCCAGCGCCGCGGCCCCCAGATACTTCAGCGAAAGCCCCGCTACGAACAGCATCCCTACCGACACTAGAAAAATCTCGAACGCCGTGCCCAAGTCCGGCTGCATCACCACCAGCCCGGCAATCAGCAGTACCGGCCCCATCGCCGGCAGCAGCGCGCGCAGCGGATCGTTCACCGCCGTCCACAAGTCATCGCGAAAGTGCGCCCGCCGCGACTCCAGGAACCACGCCATGTACAGAATCACCAGAAGCTTCGCCAGCTCCGACGGCTGAATCCCCACCGGCCCAAAGCGAATCCACCGGTGCGTGGCATGCGACCGGTCCAGAAAAAACACCGCCACCAGCAGCAACAAAATCACGCACAGCCCGGTGAAGATTACCTTCGGTTGCCGCAGCTCGCGATAATCCAAATTCATCAGCGCAAACATTCCCGCCAGCCCGATCCCCAGCCACAAAAGCTGCTTGAAAATAAAGCTGTACGCGCTCCCAAACTCTTCCCGCGCCATCACCGCCGACGCGCTGAACACCATCACCTGCCCCACCAGGCACAGCGCCAGCGTCGCCCCAAATAACCACCGGTCCGGCTGTACTATCCTCGGCATCGTTACCCCGCACGCGCGGCCGACAATCTCTTGTCCAAATTCGCTCGCCGGCAGTCTTGGAAAATGGAAAATAGAAAATAGAAAATGGAAACTGGAAAAGACAAACAAGACACTATTTACATCTTGCGCCGGTCTTCCTATTTTCTATTTTCCATTTTCTATTTTCCATTTTCCCTTTTCCATTTTCCGCCTCTTCTACGCCGTCTTCTCCGCCTGCGTGCGCTCCAACTGCCGCACCAATTGCTTGAACACGCGCCCGCGATGCTCGTAATTTTCGAACTGATCAAAACTCGCGCACGCCGGCGCCAGCAGCACCGTATCCCCCGGCCGCGCTTGCGCAAACGCGCTGGCCACCGCGCGCTCCAGCGTCCCCGACGCTTCCGTCGCCACCGCGCCCGTTAGTTGCCCACCAATCTTCTCTGCCGCCGCGCCAATCAACAGCGTCTTGCGCGCGCTCCGCGCCAGCGGCTCCCGCAGCGGCGTGTAATCGCTCCCTTTATCTTTGCCGCCCAAAATCACCAGCAACCCGCCCGCAAACGCGTCCAGCGCCTTCAGTGTGGCATCCACATTCGTCGCCTTCGAATCGTTGTAGAAACTCACGCCGCCGACTTCCGCCACAAACTCCAGCCGGTGCTCGACTCCCGCAAAGCTGCGCACGCCTTCGGCAATCGCTTCCGGCGCAACGCCCACCATGCGCGCCGCTGTTGCCGCCGCCAGCACGTTCTCCACGTTGTGCTCGCCGCGCAACCCGATATCGCTGCGCCGCAGCAGAATCGTCTCGTTGTTGCCCTGACGAAAAACGATCTCCTCGC
>JBOGNS010000110.1:0-4798 GCA_050747305.1 Candidatus Acidiferrales bacterium
AGTGACTAGTGGCTAGTAACGACGCGCTCAGCATATCATTCCCGATGAATACAACCGCAGATCAATGGCTCCGACAACCTTTGAAGTTGCACCCCTCCGCACGGCTCTTTTTCGGCCTTGCGCAGCCGAAGTACAGTTCACCAGTGATGCGCGATTTGCGCGCCACGGTTTCGAACCATCCGCACTTCGGACAAGGCCCCGCCTTTTGGCCACGATAAGTTGGTACGCTGCTGGGATTCGTGGGCACGGATTGCTTTCCCCGTGTTTAGGCGTAGATGCCGCGCAGCTTCAGCGCCTTGGCTACGCGCTCGATGGCCACGATGTACGCGCCGATGCGGTTGCGCACTTTGTACTGCTCGGCGGCCTGCACCACGCTGTCGAAGGCGCTCTCGATAAAATCCTGCAAGCGTTCGTTCACTTCGCTCTCCCGCCAGAAGAAACCCTGGCGATCCTGCACCCATTCGAAGTAGCTCACGGTGACGCCGCCGGCGTTGGCCAGAATGTCTGGGATCACGAACACGTCTTTTTGCACAATGATTTCGTCGGCGGCGGCAGTGGTGGGGCCGTTGGCGCCTTCACACAGAATTTTCGCCTGCACGCGATGCGCATTCTTGCTGGTGAGCTGGTTCTCGATCGCGGCGGGCAGCAGAATATCGCACGGCTGGAAGAGGATTTCTTGCTGATCCATCTTGGCGCCGCCTCCGGGGAAGTCGGGCAGCGGCTTGCGCTGCGCATGCACCCAGTCAATTACTTTGGGGACATCGAAGCCCTTTTCGTTGTACAGCGCGCCGTGGATGTCCGCAATGCCGATGATCTTGTAACCGGCTTCGCTCATCAGTCGTGCGGCCATCGAGCCTACGTTGCCGAACCCTTGCACGATCACGCGGGTGCCCTCGCGCTTCCTGCCCAGTTTCGCCAGCGCTCTGTCGCAATTCATCATACAGCCGCGGCCGGTGGCTTCGCGGCGGCCGCGCGAACCTCCCAGATCAATCGGCTTGCCGGTAACCACGGCGGCGCTGGCTTGCCGGACGTGCATGGCGTAAGTGTCCATCACCCAGGCCATGATTTGATCGTTGGTGCCGATGTCCGGCGCGGGCACATCGCGCTCGGGCCCCAGCCACTCGCCCAGCTCGGCCGTGTAGCGCCGCGTCAGCCGCTCCAGTTCGCCGCGCGACATCTTCGAAGGGTCGCAGATGATGCCACCCTTGGCCCCGCCGAACGGGATATTCACCACCGCGCACTTCCACGTCATCCAGGCGGCCAGCGCTCGCACCTCGTCGAGGGTGACGTTCATGTCATAACGGATGCCGCCCTTGCCGGGTCCGCGGATCGTGGAATGCAGCACGCGGTAGCCGGTGAACATTTCCACGCGTCCGTTGTCCAGTCCCACCGGCAGGTACACCGTGATTTCTTTGTCCGGATGCTTCAGGTATTTGTAAACGCCCTGCTCCACGCCCAGCTTCGCCACCGCTTCTTCGAAGCGCGCGTCCGCCGCCTCATACACATTCAGTTCATCTTTGATTGCCGCTGTGCTCATGGAAGAAGCGTCTCCTCGGGGCGCGGGCTCAGACAGGCTCGCGATTCCGCTTTTAGCCGTCAGCGTCGGCCAGTATACGAGCAGGCTATTCAGGAGGCAAGGCATCGACCGGCAAGGGAACGAAGTGCGACGCTGAATATCACTGAGGCGAAAATCGAAATTCGAAAAACGGCCGAGAATTGTCAAGGGCGACCGAATTCGAGTTTCGAATTTCTTTGTTGATTACGGGCGGCGGTGGATGAATTCTTCCAGCAGCAGGCGGGTGAGGCGCGGGGCGTGATGGCGCACCACGCCGTCTTCCTCTACTAGGTCGTCGAAGATCACCTTCACGCCCAGCTTCTGCAGCTCCTTCAAGTCATACGAAACCGGCTCGGACCCTTGCGCCTCGTAGCGGCGGCGCAAGCGCGGCGTGATGGGCGCCTTATTCACCACCACCCAATCCACACCGCGCGCGCGGGTGTGCGCATCCATCGCGCGGATGTGGTCGCTCACCGAATAGCCGCCTGTTTCCCCGGGCTGCGTCATCAGGTTCGCGATGTACACTCGAGCCGCGCCCGATCGCCGCAGCGCATCCACGATGCCATGCACCAGCAGATTGGGAATCACGCTGGTGTAGAGCGACCCCGGGCCGAGCATCACCACGTCGGCGGCGCGGATCGCTTCCAGCGCCTCGGGCAGCGGCTTCACGGTGCGCGGATTCAACCGCACGCGGCGGATGCGCTGCTGCGAGCGCGAAATCAGCGATTCGCCGGCCACCACGCTGCCATCCTCGAGCACTGCCTCCAGTGTGACGTTTTGCGTGGTCGACGGAAAAATCCGCCCGCGAATGGCCAGCACCTGGCCCGCTTGCCGAATGGCTTCGTTGAAGTCGCCGGTGACGTGCGTCAGCGCAGTGAGAAACAGGTTGCCGAAGCTGTGGCCCGCCAGCCCGCGCCCTTCCGCGAAGCGGTACTGAAAAAGCCGCCCCAGCAGCGCCTCATCTTTCGAGAGCGCCACCATGCAATTGCGGATGTCGCCCGGCGGCAACATGCGCAGATCGCGACGCAGCCGCCCGGAGCTACCGCCGTCGTCGGTCACCGTCACCACGGCGGTCAACGCCGAAATCGGCCGCCGCTGCTGATCCTGCTTGCGCCGCGCCACGTGCTGCTTCAGCGCGCGCAGCAGCATGGAAAGCCCAGTGCCGCCACCCAGCGCCACGATGCGCACCGGTTTGAACTCGCCCTTGTTTTCGGGTGTCAATTTGGTCCTGAGGGCCTGCTGTTTGCGCGCATCAAGCGGATTCGCGCTCCGGGTAGATCAAGTCGGTGAACCGCGGGTCTTCCGCCAGGTGCGCGAAATCCTCATCGTTGCGCGCGTGATAGCGGTTCTCCGGCTTCAACTCGATGGCGGTTTTCAGGTTGGCCAGCGACGCTTCCGTCTCGCCCGTCAGGCAATCCAGCGCCGCCAGCGCGTAGAAGATGTAGTCGGCCTTCGACGCCATCTTCCGCGCTTTCTCGAGGTGCTCGCGCGCCTCGTCCCAGCGGCCCAGGTTCATCATGGCGATGCCGCCGTGATAGTGGTCATCGGCGCTGCGCAGCGAGGGTTGCTGGCTGCGCGCGATGCGCTGCTGGCACACCAGCAGATGGACGCGGGCGCGGTCTGCCAATTCCTTGCTGTGGCCTTCGATCACTTTCTCAAACGCCTGCTTTGCTTTGTGGAACTTCTGCGCATTGAAATACTTCATGCCTTCTTCGTATTGCTTGAGCTGGAACTGGATACGCGGATCCACCGGCTGGACCAGCTTGCGGCGCGGCGCAGGCTTAGCCAAATGGCGGCTTTTCTTAGGCTTGGCGGCCCGGCGTTTCGCAGTGGCGGCTCGCTTGCTGCGCTTGGCTTTCGGCATTTGAGTCAGATTCTAGCAGCCAGGCAATGGCATCGTCAACGAAGTCCAACTACAAGAAAAACTGTAGATCACGAGTTTACTTTCAGTAGATATAGCGCGGCAAACCCTCTGTGCCCAGCCGGATACCGCTCGCGCCATAGAAAAATGGCCCCCTTGCGCCGCCCTATGTTATATAGGGTAGCCGCTTTTTACTGAGGCACTCGTGTCCTTCATCAATTTCCCAGCTCGCGAGATCAACTGCAAGCTCGTCTATTACGGCCCCGGTCTTGGCGGCAAGACCGCTAACTTGCAGTGGATCTATGACAATACCGGCTCGAACCTCAAGGGCAAGATGATTTCGCTGGCCACGGAAACCGACCGCACGCTGTTCTTCGACTTCCTGCCGCTGGATTTGGGCACGGTGCGCGGCTTCAAGACCCGCTTCCACCTCTATACCGTGCCCGGCCAGGTGTTCTACGAGGCCAGCCGCAAACTCATCCTGAAGGGCGCCGATGGCGTGGTGTTTGTGGCCGACTCGCAGGAAGAGCGCGTGGATGCCAATCTGGAAACGCTCGATAACCTGCGCGAGCACCTCCGCGAGCACAACCTCGACATCAACACCATCCCCTACGTGCTGCAACTCAACAAGCGCGACCTGCCTAACGTCCTCCCTGTTGAGCAACTGAAGAAGCACCTGCAAATCAAAGGCGAGCCGTCCATTGAAGGCGTGGCCATCGCCGGCCAGGGTGTCTTCGAAACGCTGAAAGAAGTCGCCAAGCTCGTCCTCGCCGAACTCCGCAAGTCCGCCTAAGGCGTGCAGCGGCGACCTTTAGGTCGCCATCTTGTCATCCGGCGCGCGACGATGGCGGCCTGAAGGCCGCCGCTACAACGCGCCTTCGATTGCTCTTACCGCAGCAGAGATTCCACCAGCTTCTCGGCTTTTTCGTGCAAATCGGCGGGCGCGCCGTAGAAGATGGATGCGGTTTTGCCGTTGCGGTCGAAGACGAAGAGTGTGGGCACGGACACACCGGGCGAAATTACTCACCGCTGCCCGACCACCAGCAGGAAGCGCCGATCCATGCTGACCGGCTCGCCGCGAAAGCCGCCGAAGGCTTGCACGCGCCGGAAGCCGGCACGCTGCATCATCGCCTTCAGCTCATGGCAGGAATAGACGCGCAAATGCGTGACCCCGCGCACCGGTGGCGCAGGCAGTTCACCCTGAGGCGGAATGCCGGAGGGCCTGCGCGCTTTTTCAGTGCTTGCCCCGACGCCCGCCTGCCGTTTTTTCACCGTACTGATGGCCAGCTTCCGTTCATCGCGGGCAGCCTGAAGGCTGCCCCGCTTGAAGCGCACCGTCCACTCGGTGCGAATCGTGCTCGTGGCCCAATCCATCGCGACGC
>JBOGNS010000111.1:0-4026 GCA_050747305.1 Candidatus Acidiferrales bacterium
GCTCTGCCCGGACCATTCGTAGCGATAGTCCGGCGGGAGGACGGTGCGCACGAGTTCTTCCATTGCCGTGATGACTTGCCCGGTGCTATAGCCGGGGGCAGGCGCGCCGCCAATCTCCGCCGAGCGATACAAATTGTAGCGCATCAGGTAGCGCGCCGCGGAAATGTTCGACGGGGTCATCAGCGTATCCAGGGGAACCATCGCGTCATTGGTACTGCGCACGAAAAGTTGGTGGATTTCACTGATGTCCTGACGGAACGCGGGGTCGGCTTGCATGGTGACCTTGAAGTTCCGCCCGAAACGGGTGAAGTCGTTGATCTGCACTCCGCCCAGGAATGCCTGCAGGGTGCTGAATACGTCGTTCACGGGCACGCCCAGCTTCTTCACTTTTTCCCGATCCACCTCCAGCCGATAACCCGGCGTGGCGGCCGAAAAACTAGTGTAAATGCGCCCAAATTCCGGCCGCTGCTGGGCTGCGGCGATGAGCTGCTGCGCTGCGGCAACGAGTTCCTGCGGGCTTACGCCCGGCGGCGCCTGCAACATGAATGAGAAGCCGCCCGTCGCGCCGAAACCGGGAAGCGGAGGCGGATTAAACGGCACAACCACGGCCTCCGGCAGGCGCGAAACCCGCGCGTAAATGGCGCCCATGATGCTCTCAAGCCGCAGGTCCTGCGTGGTGCGCTCATTCCACGGTTTCAGCCGCACTACCATGAACGCCGCATTGGAGGCGGACGTGGCAGAGAGGATGTCGAAACCGACCACTGCGACGTTGGATTCGACGCCCGGCTGTTCGAGCACTGCGCGCGTTATTTCCGCCACAACCGCTTGGGTGCGCTCCTGCGAGGCGGCTTCCGCCAGCGTGGCTTGAAGAAAAAAGTACCCTTGGTCTTCCTCGGGAACGAATCCCGAGGGCACGATCCTGAAGAGCGCGGCGCAACCGGCGATCACGATCACGAGGAAAGCCGCCATGATGAGCGAGTAACGAATCGCCCACCTCACGCCGCGGCTGTAGCGCTCCGTGGCCCTTTCGAACCATCGGTTAAAGGCCGCAAAAAAACGGCCCAGCGGGCCGCGCCGCGTACCTTCCCTGCGGGGTTTGAGCATGAGCGCGCACAACGCAGGCGTCAAAGTGAGGGCCACCAGCGCAGAGAACAAGACCGAGACCGCAACCGTCAGTGCAAACTGTTTATACAGTTGGCCCGTCACACCCGGAATAAAAGCCATCGGAACAAACACCGCGGCCAGAACCAGGGCGATGGCGATGACGGGCGCGGAAACTTCGTCCATGGCCTGACGTGTGGCGTCCTTTGGGGCAAGTCCGCGCGCGATGTGGTGCTCGACCGCTTCCACCACCACAATCGCATCGTCCACTACGATCCCGATGGCCAGGATCATGCCGAACAGCGAAAGCGTGTTCACGGAAAATCCGAGCGCCGCATAGGAGATGAAGGTGGCAATCAGAGAAACGGGCACGGCCAGCATGGGAATCAGCGTGGCGCGCCAGTTCTGCAAGAAGACGAACACGACCAGCGATACCAGCAGCAGCGCCTCCAGGAAGGTTTGCACCACCGCCTCCATGGAGGCGTACACGAATTCGGTAGTGTCCACAACGATGGTGTAGCTCAGGTCGGGCGGAAACGACGCCTGGAGGCGTTCCAGTTCCTCGCGAACGATCCCCGCCGTTTGAACTGCGTTAGCCCCCGGCGCAAGATAGAGCGCCATCATGGTCGCGGGCTGCCCCTTGAAGGTAGTAGCGAAGTCGTAAGTCCTGGCGCCGAGCTCGACGCGAGCGATGTCTTTGATGCGGACAAACGAGCCGTCAGGGCGTGAGCGGACAATGATGTTTTCGAACTCGCTGGTTTCTACCAGCCGGCCTTTTACCCGCACCGAATACTGGAAATTCTGACCGGAGGGAGCTGGGGGCTGGCCGATCTGACCGGCGGGCGCCTGCACATTCTGCTCGCGAATCGAAGCGGCAACATCTGCTGTGGTGATGCCCAGGTCGGCCATGCGGTCCGGTCGCAGCCAGAGCCGCATCCCGAATTCCGAGCCGAACACGCGGACGTCGCCGATACCGGTTACGCGCTTTAGCGTGTCCACCACGTAGATGTTGGCGTAGTTGTTGCTCCACAGCGCGTCGTAGCTTCCGCCTGGGGAATAGAACGCAATGAACATCAGTGTGTCGGGGGATTGCTTGGTGACGGTTACCCCGACATTGAGGACCTCTGGAGGAAGCAGCGGGCTGGCCTGGGATACGCGGTTCTGGACTTCCACTGAGGCGAGGTCCGGGTCGCGCTCCAGTGCGAATGTAACGTTGATGCTGGCCGTACCGTCGTTGCCGCTTACGGAACGGATGTAGAGCATGTCGGTGGCGCCATTAATCTGCTGATCCAAAGGCGCGGTGACAGCCTCCTCGACTACGTCGGCATTCGCGCCCAAATAGGTAGCTCTCACCTGCACCGCGGGCAGCGCGATTTCCGGGAATTGGGCAATCGGCAGCCCAAGCAACGTCAGTGTCCCGGCCAGAACCAAGAAGAGGGAAATGACAATTGCAAAGACAGGCCGGTCAATGAAGAAACGAGCCAAAGAAACCCTCCAGTCTTACTTGGGCTCTGAGGAAGCGCTGGGGGAAGCCACGTGCGACGGGTTGACAACCGTGACCTGCAGCGGCGTGCCAGGCGCAGCTTTAATGCTGCCTTCCACCAAAACGCGATCGCCCGCTTGCAGGCCGCTCTCCACGACCCAGTGACCGTTGACGCGCGGGCCGAGCGTGACCTCGCGCACCTCGGCCTTATCCTCGGCGCCTACGATCGTAACGGAATACCGGCCGAGCAGTTCACGCACGGCACGCTCGGGAATCAGCAGCGCATTCTCACGGAAATCCGTCTGCACGCGCACATGCCCATACAGGCCGGGCCGCAGGACATGGCCCGGATTGGGAAACGTTGCGCGGAGTGCGAACGTTCCCGTTTCTGCGGCCACCGCACGCTCAGCAAAGTCGATGCGACCCGCGTGAGGATAGCGGTTTCCGTCCGCCAGTGTCAGAGAAACACGCCGGATGGGATGGTCGGCCGGCAGTGGCTTGGTGCCATAGCGCCGGTAGAAATCGAGCAACTGGGTTTCGCTGATGTTGAAGTAGACCCACGCGGGGTCATCCACCGAAACGGTGGCCAGCAGCGTAGAGCCGGCCGCGATGAGCGCGCCCTCGAATACCTCGGCCTTCCCGATCCGCCCGGTGAGTGGCGCCTCAATCGTGGTGTATCCGACGCTCAATTGCGCCTGCGCGATGGCGGCCTTCACCGCGTCGACGCGCGCCGCGGCTTGCTGTTCTTCAGTTACGGTGTTGTCGTACACCTGCTTGCTGATGGCATTTTCTGCAACCAGCGGGCGATACCTTTCGACCTCGGCTCTCGCTCTGGCATGGCTGGCTTCCGCTTCGGCGAGCTGAGCTTTGGTGTCAGCGAGCGCCGCCAGCGGCTCCCGTGGATCAATCGTGAAAAGCACCTGACCGCGCTGCACAATCGTGCCATCCTGGAAGTGTTTCTTGAGCAGAATACCGCCGATGCGCGCCCGCAACTCTACCTCCTGCGAGGCGCGAATCTCGCCCACCAGCTCGGAGTAAATTGGGGTGCTTCGTTGGACGACAGGCGTGGCCTTCACTTCCACGGCAGGCGGCGGGCCCGCAGCCGGCTTGTCTCCCGAACAGCCTTGCAGAATAGCGAGGACCGCCATCAAGCTCGCTCGAACAAAGCGATATCCGTAAAGGTGGTCAGGAAACGTTTGCGACATGAAGTGGCGGCCTCCCGTTCATCTCCAAAGCCACCGGAATGAACCAAATCTTGAAACTAATCTTCTCTTGAGAACGATTCGGCGTCAATGACGTGCGGCAGCGCCATCTCGTCCTCATGCTCCTCGCGGTCGCCAGCAAGCTCCACCGACGCCCGATGCGCCGGCCGTGATCAAGGTACGCGGTTTCAGAAGTTACTCTCTGGACTAGGGTCCCTTGATTAGCGGGCCGTTTCCGGG
>JBOGNS010000112.1:0-2124 GCA_050747305.1 Candidatus Acidiferrales bacterium
TCCCAATGCGCGACGCGGTCCACGAGTTTTTTCTCGATGGCCTCGGAGTCCATGTAAGGACCTTCGCGGAGCAGCCGGTCGAATTCAGCGGGATCGACCTTGCGCGCTTTGGCCGCGGCTTCCTTGTAGTTCTGGTACAGGCTGCCGAGCAGCGATTCGGTCATCTCGCGGTTCGCAGGCGTGAATTTTTTCTCGGTGAATTGGTTGCGATAGGTCTTATATTCGCCGGTGCCGAACATGTTGGGCACCACGCCGAGCTTGTCCAGCGAGCCGCGCAGGAAGGTGGCGGAGGACATCAGCCCGGCGGCGCCCAGCCCGGCAGTAGGGGTGAGCCACACTTCTTTGCAGCCGGTGGCGAGAAAATACTCGCGATTGCCGAGGATGTCGTCGCCCAGGTAGCAGATGCTGGGCTTGCCGCTGGCCTGAAATTCCAGAAGGCGCGCGCGGATTTCGTCGAGCTTGGCCCAGCCGGCGTTCGAGCCTTTGATCTTGACCACCAACCCCGTGATGCGCGCGTCGCGCGCGGCGTGATCGATGGCGTTCAGCACATCGTGCGTCACGGTGACCCGCGGGCCAGTAAGCCGCGCCCACGGATCCGGCGGCGATTGATCCTCGATCAGACCTTCGATTTCCAGCACTAGCACGGAGTTGGCGGGGATGCGCCCGCCGAAAGAGAGCACGATCACGAACAACACCACCGCCAGGATCACCAAGAGCAAGAAAATCTTTCTGCCACGCTTCATGTTTCCCCCTTAAATACCGCAAAGGCGCGTCGCCTAGGTGTAGCGGCGACCTTCAGGTCGCCATCGCTCAAACTTATTGTAGGTGCCACCCAGAAAGTGGCGACCTAAGGGTCGCCGCTACATGAGCGAATCAGAACAAAGCGGCGTCAAGCCGTCGCACTCCAAAGCCGCGCTTCGCGCGGCGTCGCGCGAACCACGAGACCAAGCGCAGGCTTATGTTGCGACAGCGACCTGCGCTTCACGCAGGAAGCGCGCGGACTCTTCGGGCGGCGTGGGGCAGATGTAAAAGCCGGTGCCCCATTCGAAGCCGGCGACCTTGGTGAGCTTGGGCATCATTTCGATGTGCCAGTGGTAGTGGTCGTTGATCTCTTCTCCGACGGGCGAAGTGTGAATCACATAGTTGTACGCCGGGCGGTCGAGCACCGTGTCGAGACGCGTGAGAATATTCTTCATGATTCCGGCCAGCCCCACATAGATCGGGCTCTGATTGTTTTCGAACGACGAACTGTGCTGCTTGGGCAGTATCCAGGTTTCGAAGGGGAAGCGCGGAGCCCAGGGCGCGATGGCGACGAAATGCTCGTTGGCCTCGATGATGCGCACTTTGGCCTGGGTTTCCTGGCGGATCATGTCGCAGAAAATGCAGCGCTCCTTATCCTGAAAATAGCGGCGGGCAACATCCACCTCTTCGCGGACGCGCTTAGGAACAATGGGCAGCGCGATCAATTGCGAGTGAGTGTGCTCGAGCGAAGCGCCGGCAGCCTCGCCGTGGTTCTTGAAAATGAGGATGTAGCGAAAGCGGCGGTCGTTCTTGAGGTCCAGCATGCGGTCGCGGTAAGCCCACAGCACGCTTTCGATGCTCTTTTCCGGCAGGCTGGCGAGAGTTTGCTGGTGCTCGGGCGTTTCCACGATCACTTCGTGCGCGCCGACGCCGTTCATTTTGTCGAAGAGGCCTTCACCCTGGCGGTCGAGATCGCCTTCGATGCCGAGCGCAGGAAACTTGTTGGGCACCACGCGAACCGACCAGCCGGGAGTATCGCGACCGCCGCCGTTGCGCCCGTAGACGAGAATCTCGGGCGGCGTTTTCGATTCGTTGCCGTAGCAGAAGGGACAAAACCCCGTGCCTTTGATCTGCACGCTCTCGCGGACGAAATCGGTGGGACGCTTGCCGCGGTCGGTGGAGATTATCACCCAGCGGCCGATAATCGAATCCTTGCGCAGTTCTGGCAAATCGCGTTCCTCCGGAGACAGGCGGCGAAGATTATTCTAGCTGATTCTTCGGAAGAACAAGTAGTTTCCTCATCCGTTGCGAGGTTTGAGGGCAGACTGCGCATGGATGCTGACAGGTCGCATGGCCGGCGCCGCGCATCACAGGCTTCACATG
>JBOGNS010000113.1:0-4282 GCA_050747305.1 Candidatus Acidiferrales bacterium
GCAGCCAGCTCAGGCTGAGGGCGTAGTCGGGCAAGGGCTGCATTTCCAGCGCGAGGCTGGCCTGGATGCCGTAAGGCGCCTGGTGTTCTTGCGCGAAGCGCACGACCGTGGCATCGGCCTCGAAGCCCAGCGTGGGATCAAAACCCACGCAGGTCCCTGTGCCGCACAGTGGATACGTTCCGTTCAGGAAATCCACCAGAACGCTGTTGCCGGCGACGGGACCGAAGGGCACAAACCCTAACACGCGCGTGTTGGCGTTGAGCGCGTTCTGCACATTGTCGCGCCCGGGGAGCGGGCCGCGCACGCCGCCGCATGAGGGCTGCTGGCAGGCCATCAGGCGATAGGGCACGATGCCGTGGAAAAGTCCGGCGCCGCCGCGCAGCACCACGTTGTAATCGGTGCCGAAATCGTAGGCAAAGCCGAAGCGCGGGTCGAGGTTGTCGAGATCGCTATCGAGCACGTTGTTGCCCCACGTTTCCCACTCGTAGCGCACGCCGAAGTTCATGGTCAGGCGGTCAGTGGCGCGCCACTTGTCCTGCACAAAAAAGCCCATGTAATTGTGCGTGAGCTCGCCTTTCGCTTGGTTGGCAACGGCGTCGGAGATGCGGCGGCCCTGGAAAATCGCAGGATCAATCGTCGGTTCGTTGAAGCCGGGCGCGGGGCCGACCGACGCGTCGTTCTTCTGATAGAAGAAAACCACGGGCGTGCCGTCCACCAGATTGGAGGCGCAGGCTGGGTTCAAGGGATCCGGCGCAACGCACACAAACGTGGCTTCAAAGGGGTAGAACAATGGGAACGATTCGGTGGTGCGCACGTAATTGAAATTACCGCCGAACTGCAGGGTGTGCCTGCCGCGGGTGTGCGTGACCGCGTCGCTGATTTCGAAGCGCGGCTCGCGGTAGAAGTCTGGATTGCCGCGATTGACGCCGATGGTGAACGTGTTGGCGACTTCCAAGTGCGGCTGCGTGGAGGTGGTGGGGAAATCGAAGCTGCGATGCGCAAACTGAATCCGCAGGTCGTTGGCCCACGCCGGCGAAAAGCTCGAGGTGAGGCTGCCGACAATCGAATTGTCGGTGATGAAATTGTCCTTGAAGCCGGAGGGCAGGTCGAAGCCGTCATTGAGCGGCGAGACGTTCAGGAACTCCGCGTCGTAAAAGAAATAGCGCAGAAAGAAGTAGTGCTGATCGGTGAGCGCGGTATCTGCCTTTACCAGGAACTGGTTGTAATCGGCGGTGCGGTTGACCTTCAGATTCTCGGCGGGCAGCGTGCCGGGCGCGCCGGCGGGCAGCGTGCCAAACAGCGTGGTCTTGGCCTGATTGATCACGTCGATGTTGCCGATGACCACAGAATTGTAAAAAGGCGATTCATTGCGAAGCTGGCCTTCATAATTGCCGAAGATGAACGTCTTATCTTTCTTGATGGGGCCGCCGAGTGTGAGCCCGTACTGGTTCTGCTCTAGGTTGTTTAGCAGCTCGCAGCCGCCGGAAGCGATGTTGCCCGGCGTGTTGCAGGTGCTGGCGTCGGGCGAAGCGAGAATCGAATCGGCATCGAGCGCATCGTTGCGGATGAACCAGTAGGCGGAACCGTGCCAGTCGTTGGTGCCGCTCTTGGTGATGATGTTGACGATGCCGCCGACGGCGCGCCCGGCTTCTGCGCTGTACTGCGTATTGATCACGCGAAATTCCTGCACGCCTTCTTGCGAGGGCGTGGACTTTTGCAGTCCGCTGGCGGTGGACATGTTGTCTGCGCCGTCGACCAGCACCAGGTTGTAGTTGATGTTTTGTCCGGCGAAGGAAAGCTTGGTCACCGGCTCGACGATCACGTCGGTGGAGCCGGAAGTGGTTTCGCCGATGGTGACGCCCGGGGCCAGCAGCGCGAAATCAATAAACTGTCGGCCGTTGACCGGCAGCATGTCAATCTGCTGCTTGACAATCACCGAGCTCACTTCGGCGCGCGTGGTTTCCTGCACGCCGGCGCCGGCTTCCACGGTGACTTGCTGCGCCAGTTCGCCGACCGCGAGGCCGAAATCGAGCGTGGCCACTTGCGCCACGGTCAGCCTGATTTTGCGCGCCGCTTTCTGGAAGCCTTGCTGCTCCGCGCTGACTTCATATTCGCCGGCGGGCAGCAAGGGGATGCGGTAGTCGCCCAGCTCGTTGGTCTGCGCGGAGCGTGAAATCTGCGTGCTGGTGTTGGTGGCGGTGACGGTGGCGCCGACGATGGCGCCTCCGCTCGCGTCGGTCACTTTACCTTCCAGCGTGGCGGTGATGGCTTGCGCGCCGGCAGCCGGGCAGGTTGCAACAGCCGCGAATGCCAACAGGAAAACGAAGCACAACAAAGACAGCGTGCGCTGCAAATACGGCGTGCGATGCATGATCCCCTCCCCCAGGGTGACTGCGCCTGCTAAGCGGTTTAAGCCTACACCCTCTGCATGTCAAGACGAAGCAATCTCCCGAACCGTTTCTTGCGATAGGACAGACCTCCCGGTCTGTCCTCTTTTGTGCATCATTGTTCGAGTAGGGCGCCCCACCCTTCGCTGTTTGAAGGGTGGGTTCCTTGCTCCATTTCACGCAACAGGATGTAGCGGCGGCCTTTAGGTCGCCATCGGTTCTGCGTTTCTTGATCGAGCCGCCATCCGTCTCCCGCAAACAAGAATGGCGACCTAAAGGTCGCCGCTACTTGACTCCGCGCAGCGCACAGAGACAGAATGCGCATCCACGCCAAATGCAACGATGGAGGCGCAGCCGCCATCCGCATCGCGCGGGCAGGAGTGGCGACCTGAAGGTCGCCGCTACACACTCAACGATGTATCCCAGCCCATTTCGCTATCATCGGGCGCGTTCGCTGGAAGAAGCGTCGAAGCTGCTCGCCGAACTGGGCGAAGAGGCGCGCCCGCTGGCCGGCGGGCAAAGTCTGGTGCCGCTGATGAAGCTGCGGCTGGCGGCGCCGGCGCACCTGGTGGATTTGAATTTTCTGAGCGGGCTTGCGCACATCGAGCGCAGCAACGGCGCGCTGCGCATCGGGGCGCTGGCGCGCCACGCGGAGATTGAGGCGTCGCCGGCGGCCGCGGCGATTCCGATTCTGCACGATTGCGCCGCAGGCATCGCCGATCCGCAGGTGCGCAACCGCGGCACCATCGGCGGGTCGGTGGCGGAAGCCGACCCCAGCGGCGATTGGGTTCCCGTGCTGCTCACGCTGAACACCACCGTGCACGCGGTTGGCGCGCAAGGCGCGCGCAGTATCCCGTTGGCCGAATTCATTGAGGACGCTTACACCACAAAGCTCGCGGCGGCGGAGCTGATCCGCGAAATCAGCATCGAGGCGCCGCCTGCGCGCAGCGGCGGGGCGTACATTGCCTTCAAACGCTGCGCGCCGGTGTATGCCACGGCGACTGCCGCGGTGCAGTTGACGCTTGGCGACGGCGACGCCTGCGCCGGCGCGCGCATCGCGCTAGGGTGCGTGGCGCTTACGCCGGTGCGGCCGGCAGAAGCCGAAGCGGCACTGCGGGGCAAGCCGCTCAGCGCGAAAAATATCGAAGCTGCGGTGGAAGCCGCGCGCGCAGCCGCCGATCCGCCCTCGGATATTCGCGGCTCGGCGCAATACAAGAAGGATCTGGTGGCCGCGCTGGTGCGCCGCGCCATTGAGCTTGCCGCGCGCCGCGCTCGCGGCGAAGCTGTCCCTGGCGGACACATCTATGCCTGAGGCCATTCCCCGCATCCCGGTCAGCGTGAAGATCAATGGGCGCGCGCTGCGCTTCGAAATCGAGCCGCGCCTGCTATTGGTGGATCTGTTGCGCGAGGAGGCGGCGCTGACCGGCACGCATGTGGGCTGCGACACCAGCTACTGTGGCGCGTGTACCGTGCTGCTGAACGGGCAGACGGTGAAGTCCTGCACCGTGCTCGCTGTGCACGCCGATGGCGGCGAAGTGCTCACCGTGGAAGGATTAGCCAAAGACGGCGAGCTGCACCCGATCCAGAAAGCTTTCGTGGAGTGTCAGGGATTGCAGTGCGGCTACTGCACGCCGGGATTCCTGCTCTCCACGTACCAGTTGCTGAAGAAGAATCCCAAACCGGATGAAGCCGCAATCCGCAAAGGCCTGGCGGGCAATACGTGCCGCTGTACCGGCTACCAGGGCATCTTCCGCGCGGTGGAAGCCGCAGCTCGCGCTGCACCGAAGTGATATGGAGTGCGGCGGCTTGCCGCCGCTTTCGCCGCGCGAAGCTCGCTTCGCGCAGCTTGCAGGCGCCGTCATTCCGAGGCCCGACGATTTTCGTCGGGCCGAGGA
>JBOGNS010000114.1:0-2125 GCA_050747305.1 Candidatus Acidiferrales bacterium
GCATGGAATAGGCCATGAGCACGCGCTCGATGCCTTCGTCGCTCTGATTGGCGAGGTGCAATCCGTGGTCAGGCGTTTCGATCACGATTTCGTGCGCGCCCACCGCGCGCATGCGGTCATAGATGCCTTCCGCGCTGCGCTCGGTTTCGCCTTCCACGCGGTACACGGGGTCGAAATGCGGCACCACGCGCACTTGCGCATTGCCTTCCGACGGCAGCGCCAGCAGGGTGCGCGCGCTTCCAGCCGCGCACAGCGGGCACGCTTCCGCAGCGGCAGGCTGCCGCTCGGCGTGGCCGATTACGACCCAACTGCGAGTGATGGGGTCCTTGCGAAGCTGAAGCTGATCGTTCGGCGCGGACTCAGTCATGCGGAAGGAATATATATTGCGGCACTGGTTTAGCTCAAGCCGAATCGTTCAACGCAGATGAACGCAGATGCAAAACGATGAACGCAGATTCGCGGTTTTTGGGGCTCATCGTCGGCAGCCACTTGGAAGTCACTGGCAAGACTGCGTTCATCTGCGTTGAAATATTTGTTTGCGGCTCTATTCGCGGTAGTGAGCGGGTGTGGGCCCGACTTCGAGGCGGTGGCGGTCCCATATGGCCCCTTCGCGTGAGTAGTGGGCTAGTTCGAAATCCTGCGTGAGCTCGAGGGCGTCGGTGGGACAGGCGTCTTCGCACAGGCCGCAGAACATGCAGCGGGACGTGTCGTAGGTGAAGTGCGTCAGTACTTTGCGGCGGCTGGCGTCGTCGCGCTGCCATCCAACTACGATGAGGTTCTCCGGGCAGGCCAGCGCGCACAGATTGCAGGCAATGCACAGCGTTTCGCCGGTGTCGGGATTGATGTTGAGGCGCGGCGCGCCGCGATAGCGCTCGGCCACCATGGGCCGCTCCAGCGGATACTGCTCGGTGTAAATGTGCTTGGGATGCTGGTAACGAAACGTCACCCACATCCCTTCGAACAAATCCACCAGAAAAATTCGCCGCAACACGTGGCTAATCATGCGTGTAGTCTGTGAGATTGCGCCAATGAAGTCAAGGATGCGCCGGTTTCTGCTATTCTGCCCGCGATGAGCGATGAAGCGTACATGTGGCGGGCGCTGGAAGAGGCGCGGCGGGCCGAGCACGCGGGCGAAGTGCCGGTGGGCGCTGTCGTGACGGTTGAAGATCGGGTGGTGGCCACCGGCAGCAACCGGCCCATTAGCGACTGCGACCCCACGGCGCACGCGGAAATTGTGGCGCTGCGCGCCGCCGCCAAGGTTGTGGGCAACTATCGCCTCGCGGGCGCGACGCTGTATGTCACCATCGAGCCGTGCGCGATGTGCGCAGGCGCCATCGTGCAAGCACGGATTAAGCGGCTGGTGTACGGCGCGGAGGATCCCAAAGCCGGGGCGGTGCGTTCCCTTTTCGCTCTCGCCGACCACCCGCAGCTCAATCATCGTGTCGAAATCACCGCCGGCGTGCTGCGCGACGAATGTAGCGCGCTGCTGCAAGCTTTCTTCGCCGCGAAGCGCTAGGCACGTGACTGCTTGGCGATTTTGCTTTGCCCGCGCAGGCGGGTCCTCAAGGGATCGAGTGCAGCAGGGGACAAGACCTTCGCTTGCGAGCTGCCTACTGGTGGTAAAATCAGCGCATGACCAAGCTTGGCACGCTCGGGGACATCAATCGCTTGCCCCCCGAAGAGCGGCTGAACCTGATTGAGCGACTGTGGGACAGCCTCTCCGAGGACCCTCGGCAAGTTGCAATCACCGCCGCACAGCGCGAAGAGCTGGACCGGCGCCTCGATGAAATGGAGGCGAAGGGCGCCGAGGGAATTCCCTGGGAACGGGTTCTTGAACAGATCCGGGAAGGCCGGTGAGTTCTCCGTTAGTGTTCCGGCCGGCCGCGGCCGCGGATGCCGAAGAGGCCTTTCGGTGGTATGAAAACAGGCGGCCGGGCCTTGGGGAGGAGTTCTTGTCGGAGGTCAGCCGCGCGATTCGGGCGGTTATGGAAAACCCAGAGCGCTATCCGGTTATCCACCGGCGCACGCGACGGGCGCTAGTTTCCCGCTTTCCGTATGGAATTTTCTACCAAGTTCTCGAGGGCCAGCTTGTCATCGTTGCGTGCTTTCATGCAAAACGAAATCC
>JBOGNS010000115.1:0-9137 GCA_050747305.1 Candidatus Acidiferrales bacterium
AGCAACGAGCGGGACCGCGGCCTGGGCCACGGCGACCGCCCGCACGACATCCAGGGCGCGCAGTTCGGCGGCGATGACCTGAGGTTCTGGCTGCGAGCCGAGCGTGCGCATCATGGCAGGGGACGCGTGTATACGGTGCGCTACAGCGCCACCGACGCCGCAGGGAACACCACAACGGCGGAAGCGCTGGTACGCGTGCCACGCGGCCACCGTCGCCACGATGATGGCGACGATTGGAAGGATCGGCGACGCGGCCGTCGCGACCGTGATGACGATGATCGGGATCGCGACGGCAAGGGTCACCGGCATCGTGACAACCGAAGGTAGGCAGATTCAGGGCCACGAGCCACGCCCGCAGTCGAGGAAGCGCATGCCGTCCGCGGCAAACGCAGCCTCGCTGTGGGCGTGATTGCTTGGACCCCCAATGCGGCCCCTTCCCGGCACCACCTAGCAGAAATCGCGCAGTCTTCACGCGACCGAGGGCAAGAACTTCGGCTTGCGGCGGTGTTTGGTGGCGTGTTCGTAGGAAAACGCGAGGCGCAACAGCACCGGCTCGCTCCAAGCGCGGCCAAAGAAGGAAATCCCGACCGGCAGGCCGTGGACGTCACCCGCAGGCACTGTAATGTTCGGGTAACCGGCGATCGCGGCGGGGCTGGATGAGCCGCCGCCGAAGTGGTCGCCGTTAACCCAGTCGGTGACCCAAGCGGGGCCGCCGGTAGGCGCAACGATGGCGTCGAGCCGATGCTTCTTGACCGTGGCGTCGATGCCCTTTTCGCGCGTCTGCTTCAGATTGTACTTCAGGGCATCGCGATACTCCTTGGAAGTGAGCGGGCCTTTGGCTTCCGCTTGGACGAACAGCTCCTGACCAAACCAGGGCATCTCGCGGTCCGCGTTCTTCTCGTTGAACTCGATGACTTCTTGCAATGATTTGACGCGCGCGCCGGGGCCGAGAGAAGCAAGGTACGCGTTGAGGTCGTGTTTGAATTCATAGAGCAGCACGGTCAGCTCGTTGCGACCGATTTTTTCGTTGCGCGGAAGCTCCACGGGATCAATCAGCTCCGCGCCGAGGCGCTTCAAATCGTCGAGAGCAGCCGCCAGAGCTTTGTCCACGGCCGGGTGGAAGCCGAATTCTGCGCGCAGGACGCCCAGCCGCGCGCCCTTCAAGCCGCTCGGATCGAGTGACTGGGTGTAATCCGCAGCGCGGTTCGCGGAAGCTGCGCTACCGGTGACGCCATCCCCTGCAATCGCGTTCAGCACAATGGCGGCATCGGTGACGGTGCGCGTCATGGGGCCGGCGGTGTCTTGCGTGTGCGAAATCGGGATGATGCCGCGACCGGGTACCAGGCCGACGGTAGGCTTGAGCCCGACCAGGCCGCAGGCATTCGACGGGCACACAATGGAGCCGTCGGTTTCCGTGCCGATCGCGACCGAAGCGAAATTTGCTGAAATCGCGGCGCCCGAACCGGAGCTAGAGCCGCACGGGTTGCGGTCAAGCGCATACGGGTTGCGACACTGGCCGCCACGGCCGCTCCAGCCACTCGAGCTGCGTTCCGAGCGGAAATTCGCCCACTCGCTCATGTTAGCCTTGCCCAGCAGGATCGCGCCGGCCGCGCGCAATTTAGCCGCCACTGCGGAATCTTGCGGCGGGATCGAGCCTTCCAGCGCCAGCGACCCGGCCGTAGTGGTCATACGGTCATGCGTATCGAGATTGTCTTTCAGCAGCACGGGGATGCCGTGCAGCGGGCCGCGTATCTTGCCTGCGCGGCGCTCGCGATCCAGCGCGGCGGCAATCTCCAGCGCGTCGGGGTTGGTTTCCAGCACGGAGCGAAGCATCGGGCCGTGGCGATCAATTCGCTCGATGCGCTCCAAGTAAGTTTCTGTGATGCCGCGCGCGGTGTAGCGGCCGGATTCCATCCCCTTTTGGAGATCACCGATGGTGAGTTCGTCCAATTCGGAATCCTCGGCGCGCTGCGCAATTTGTTGCGGCTCAGCGAAAGTCTCTGCGGCAGTTGGCAGCGCGATTGCGAGGCCGGTCGCGCCCTCGAGCGTGCGGCGAAGAAAATCTCTGCGTTGCATCCTGACCCTCCGTTAAGTGCGGACACTTTATTGCACGCGAGCAAAAAAATCGAGCGCAATGCGCGGCTGGCGGGAAAAAGTGTAGCGGCGACCTTCAGGTCGCCACTGTTGCGCGCGCGATTATTGTAGTTGCGCGCGCGATTGTAGCGCAGGCGCTCCCGCATAGTGTGGCGACCTGAAGGTCGCCGCTACATGCCGCAAGCGAAGGGCAGAAACAGAAAGCCCGCCAAAGGCGGGCTTTCAGAGGGGAGAATCGTCCCAAGCCAATGCGCGGATGGCTCGGGACTCTCTCGAAGGAAAGTCTATTTTACCCGGCTGTGCGAAGTCAAGAGAATTGAAAAAGAGGTAGTGTCTCAGTTTGACCAACTGAGACACTACCGAAAAAGAGGCGCAAAACGCCTGTAAGTAGCCTGAGAAGAACCACTTAGTGGGCGGTCCGCCGCTATCTTGTTGTGATATAAAGGATTATTTTTTATCCAAAGCCGGGAATCAGTAGAAGTCCTTGCCTTCTATAGGCTTACTGCCTAACCCGAGCTGCAGGATTTCCACAGAGCTATCGCGGTCGAAAATCTTCCCGGGTGCAACGCGTTTCACAATCAGGCGGACGCCGGCGAAGAGCAGCCCGCCTGCCAGCGCCATGAGCAACAGGATTCCAGTTCCGTAGAAAATGCCGACAACCATTTCGCCCCAAGTGGGGTCGGTGGCTTTGAATCCCGGCTCGTTCATTGTTACCTGCGTCTGGTAGTCAACTTGATCCAGCAGTCCTTCCGCGACCGAAGCTGGCACTGCCTGCGGCACGATGGCGACCAGCGAACTGATGCGCCGGGCAAATACCACCGGCCGGCCGCTGACTACTTCTTCTTGTGCGTTGACGTTGAACCAGCGACGCAGCGCATCGAGCTTGGCCGATGCCACTTGCGGCGTGGGATACTGTGCGAGCAGCAGCGTGATCTCTTGCCCGCCGCGGCGATACTCTGCTAATTGCGCTTCGGCGCCGAGGTCGAAACCGATCCAATCAGCCTGATGCAGCGGGGCAAATCGCGCTAGTGCGGTGGGCCCTAGGATGAAGCGTTCGGAATTGGGGACGCGGTTCTCGTCCGGCAGATACTCAACCAGGACCGGGAATGGCGCCGGGTTGGTGCGCGACTTGACGTCTTCCACGACCGCGCGCAGATCGCTTTCGATGCGATCGAGCCCATCGCCGGAAATCTCGAGGTAAACATCACCGGCCACCGCTTGTACCTTGTTCGTTGCGGCTGCGGCAAGCTTGGCGACGGGCGAGTCCTTCATGTCACGAGTGCGGCGGAATGTGAAGGCGCCGTAAGCGCCGGTGGAATCGGCCATACGGTAGGCGGCTACGGTGATTCGGTCGTTGCCCCGGCGGTATTCGCGGCGCTCGACGACGCGGCAGCCGAACTCGCGCAAGGCGGCCGCGTCTTGTCCCACCAGGCTGTCAATCTGCTGGCAGGTAAATCTCTCGACCGTGCCGGGAGTCCAGCCGGCGAGGCTGGCGGGAAGCGCGTCTTGCGCGCTCGCGGTACTCGCTGTCACCGCCGCCGTCATTGCCAGCATCGAACTCAAAACCATTGTTCGGCGCACAAAAATCTCCTCCAGAATTAGACACCACCATTCTACTCAGGGTTTCCAGCGATTGCCAAATGCGTAGGACAGGCACTCCTGCCTGTCCGCCATTTCTGAGTTCGGCCGATACCGCACATGGACACGCGCGTCCTCCGACGCTACTCGATTCTTCCTTTGGCGCGGAGCTTTCACCAAAGCAAGAAAAAACGGACAGGCAGGAGTGCCTGTGCTACTGGTTGTAGAGCACCGTCAACTGTCCGGCCTCCACAAAGATGTCGCTGATATGCGGAGGCACGCGGAATTTCTCGCGGTTCTCCGGAGAGTCGAAGAGGCGGCGCACGGCGTTATCGAGTGAGGCTTGGGGAATGGGAAGGGAGCCTAGCGTGCCGCTGGTGGGCGTCAGGCGCAGGTAACCATCCACCACGCCCAAAGTGCCCTCCAGAGTGAGCGACATGTCCTTGCCGTAGAGGTTGAACAACAGGTACGCGTGCACCTGATTGCCTGCCAGATTGATGCGCACGTCGCGCACGGAAGATTTCACTTCTTCCAGGGTCGGCTCGGTTCCCACAGGCAACGCATTGGCGCCGTGAGTGGACGCGAGGGCCAAATTCGAATGAAGGAACGTGTTCAACTGCGCTTCGTTCATTTCCAGGGTGTGCGGTTCGCCGGACTGAAGGGCTTGTTCGGCGCGATAGACCTTGAGCTGAACGTCTTGAGCCGCGCGAGGATCGGTTTGTATTTCGGGCGCAGGGGCCTGGCGCAAAACCAGAAACAGCACAAACAGCACGGCGGCCAGCGCCACCCAGCGGAAGACTCGGTAGAACTTCTTGAAGCGTTCCCACGCGCTCATCGGACAAACTCCCGTGCGATGGAGGTGCGCGGTCAAAAGGAACCGCGGCGGGCCAATTCCGGATGCTAGCAAGAGATTAGCTCTCAGGGGATAAAGCGACGGATCGGTGTGCCCTGAAACCCATGGGGTGAGGTGTTCCGGAGCGTTCGCTACTCAACAGGCAACGGTGGCATCCAAACCTCTCGCTCGGTGGCTCGTTCGCTTGAGGCGCGGGATGCGCGAGTTAAGAAAAAAAGCGGACAGGCAGGGATGCCTGTCCTACTGTGCGCCGGGGCCGGCGGCGGCGCGGGTGTTGAGCGTAACGGTGCCTTGCAGATTCTTGAGATATTTTTCGAGTCCGTGAAAGAGTCCTTCGGCCACTCGCTGGCGGTGCGCCGGCTTTTTGAGCATGGCTTCGTCGTGCGGATTGCTGAGGAACGACACTTCCGCCAGCACCGACGGCATGTTGGCGCCAATCAGCACGACAAAGGGGGCCTTCTTCACGCCGCGGTCTTTCATGTAGCGGCTAACGCGGCGCAGCCGCTTGGCCAGCCCATCCTGCACTTCGATTGCGAGTTCGCGCGACTCCTCCACCTTTTCGTTGTTGGCGATTTTCTTGATGATGTCCTGCAACTCGTGAACGGAGCTTTGCGAATAGGCGTTTTCGCGCGCCGCCACTTCCAGCGCGTCGTCGGAGGTCGCAAAATTGAGGTAATACGTTTCGATGCCGCGCGCGTTGCGGTCACGGCTGGAGTTGGCGTGGATGGAGATGAACATGTCCGCTTTAGACTGGTTGGCAATCGGCGCGCGGCTTTCCAGCGGCACGAAGGAATCGTCGGTGCGGGTGTAGATCACTTCAGCGCCGGGGATTTTGGCTTCAATCAGCTTGCCGAGGCGCAAAGCCACATCGAGAGACACGTCCTTTTCCATCATGCCGGTGGGGCCGATGGTGCCGGTATCGTGCCCGCCGTGTCCGGCATCAATCACGATGCGTCCGATCTTCAGCCCCATGGCGCGGCCCAGGGTGATGCCGCCGTTGCGCGTGGGTCGCGCGGCCACCGCGGCGACTTCCTTTTCGGCGTTCGAGTTATCCGCGTTTCTTCCGGACTTGCCACCCGCGCCTTTGGCCGGCTTCTTGGCTGCCGCGTCGACCATCTCGGCGTCTGTGCGGGAAGCTGTGGGCTTTTTCTCGTTCTTATCCCTCGCCGGCGGCAGCGGGGCAATATCCGCCTTTGCCAGCGACTGTGAGGCGCCTTCGCCGTACACGTCCACCCCCAGCCGGTAAGGATCGGGCAGCATGAAGGCCGAATAATCCTTCACTTTTTCCAAGTCGAGCACCACGCGCACCACACCCACCTGGTTTTGCGCCACGCGGATGGCTTTTAGGAAGCCGCCGCCGACCTCGAGCGTCTTGCCGGCCAGCGTGGAACTCAACTTCGCGGTGTAAAGATCGAAATAGATGCGGTCGGGATTGGTGATGCGCCCGGACTGGAACTTGGCGGCGCCCTCGAGGCTGATCACCACGCGCGTATAATTTGGATTGTTCCAATGGTTGATCCGCGTCACTTGCGGCAGGCGATTATCCGCCGCGCGGGCGGCGGCGATTTCCGTGCGCGCCGCCTCCGACTTGGCGGCCTCGCGGTCGCGCGCGATCCGGGCCAGCGCGCCCTTCGCTTCTCCCGCCTTGGGAGCGCGCGGGAAGCGCCGGAGGAATTCGCGATAGCTCTGCTCGGCGGAGTCGAGTTCACCCAAATCTTCGTGCTGGATGTGAGCGACAGTGAAGAGCGCGTCGTCACGGAAGCGCGTGGCGGGGTAGTGCTTGAGCAGGAACAGGTAGGCGTCGATGGCCTGGTGGTGATAGCGCTCGTCGAACAGGCGGCCCATTTCGTGATAGGTTTCAGCTACCGCGAGCAACCCCTGCGACGACTCTGCCGCGTGGGGCGTGATGAGATAAACCTTCCGAAAGGCCAGCGCAAGCTGTTGATACTCGTCTGCTGTGCGCCGTTCGGCCGGCTTGCCGGTGAGGGCGGTACGCATCTTCTCGGCCTTCGCGAACTGCTCCTCCGCCTCCGCGATTTTCCGCGCGCGGGACTGCGCCTGCGCCGAATCGCTGACCGAAACACACACGAGCAGCGCCGTCATTCCGAGCGGCGCGAGGAATCTGTACTTCTGTGACGGAGAAGGAAGCGTGAATCCCTTGTCCACCTTTGGCGGACTCGGGATGACAGCGACATGACTTGGGGGCGCGGAACTCATTCGTTAGTAAAGATGCGCTTTCCACTGGAATTGGTTACCGCATACACGGCGCGCTTGGACTCGACGATGTAGGGACGGCGGTTGCGGCCCGGGCGGAAATAGGCTTCGGTGATCTTGCGCACGTAATCGCGGGTTTCCGGATAGTTGGGCATGCCGCCGGCGCGCGCCACTGCGCCGCCGCCGGCGTTGTAAGCCGCCAGCGCGAGGTCCAGATTGCCGTCGTACTGGATCAGCAACTCGCGCAGATGGCGCACGCCGCCTTCCAGATTCTGCTCGGGATCGAACGCGTCGCCGACGCCAAGTTCCGCAGCCTTCTCCGGCATCAATTGCATCAGCCCGCGGGCGCCCTTCGACGACACGGCATACGGATTCCACGCGGATTCCGCTTCCACAATGGCGTGTACCAGCGCGGGGTCCACGCGATAGCGCTCGGCGGCCTCGCCGGCCATGCGCTGCAATGTCTCCTGGGACGGGATGGAGGCATCCGCGCGGCCTGCGCGCAATGCAGCCTGCTGCACCGCAGCCAGCGATGCGCCTGCTGCGCGTCGCGTGTTGAGCGTCACCGGCCCATCGTAAACGAACACCAACTTACCTTCTTTCTCCACGGTCATGATGCGTGGCCGCATGGCGACGACCGGCTGCTGCTGAGCGGCCGCGAATCCGGGGGCAGCAAGGCCATACAGTATCGCGCCCAGGGCGCAGACACAGCCACATTTCGCTAATAGGGAAGGCCTGACCCTGGCTGACCTGCAAGCAGACAAAAACCGTTCCCTGAGGGCACTACCCTGTGCCTCAGAGCTTCTGGCGCTCCGGGCATTATAGCATCCGCTCGACGATCGGATACACCTGGGCAAGTGCATTTTCCAGGGCTGCTGTGTCTTTGCCGCCAGCCTCGGCGATGTCCGGCCGGCCGCCGCCGGAGCCGCCCACCAGCTTGGCGATCTCGCGGACGATGTTGCCGGCGTGCAGCCGGGGCTGTAAATCCTTGGTCACGGCGGAGATCAGCGCGACCTTGCCGTCTTCTGCCGTGCCCAGCACTACCACGCCGGAGCCAAGCTTCTGGCGCAGCGTGTCCACAAGCTGGCGCAGGCCTTCGCGGTCCACCCCGGTGGGCTGGGCCGCCAGCACGCGCACATCCTTGATGGTGCGCACGCCGGAAAGCAAATCGCCGGCCTGACCTTGCGCTGCCTTCGCCTTTAGACTATCGAGTTGTTTCTCCAGTTGTTTGGCGGATTGCGTGAGACGTTCCACGGCTGCAACAACCTCGTCGCGCGGCACATTGAGCCGCGCGGCCAGTTCGTTGAGCTGCTCGATGGCCCGGCGGTACTCGCCCAGCGCGCCTTCGCCGGTGATGGCCTGCACGCGGCGCACCCCGGCGGCCACTGACTGCTCGGCGACAAACTTGAATACGCCGATTTCGCCGGTCTGCTTCACGTGCGTGCCGCCGCACAGTTCTTTGCTGTAAAAGCCGCGCGGCCAGGCGGGGTCGAGGATGGTGACCACGCGCACGTTCGATTCGGGATACTTGTCGCCGAAAAACGCCAGCGCGCCGGAGGCCAGCGCGTCGTCGAGATTCATGATGCCGGTCTCCAGCGGCGTGTTCTTCAGGATTTGCTCGTTCACCTGCTGTTCGATGTCGGCCAATTCGGCCGCATCCACGCCGGCAAAATGCGTGAAGTCGAAGCGCAGGTGATCGGGGGCCACCAGCGAGCCGGATTGCTTGACGTGCGTGCCGAGAATATTGCGCAGGGCGGCGTGCATTAGGTGCGTGGCGGTGTGGTTGCGGCGGTTCTGGTCGCGTCGGGCAGCGTCGGCCACGCATGCGATGCGGTCGCCCACGCGCAATGTTTCTTTGGCTGCGACTTTGTGCGCGATCAGGCCGTGGACCGGGTAATACGCGCCGGTGACTTCTGCCACTTCCAGCGTGCGGTCGTTGTCGTACATTTTGCCGATGTCGGCCACTTGCCCGCCGGACTCGGCGTAGAACGTGGTGCGGTCGAGCACCAGTTCGCCTTGCGCGCCCGCAGCCAGTTCCTTTACCGCGCCGTCCTTGGTGACGATGGCTTCGATGTGGCAGTCACGCGTTTCCGTGCCGTAGTAGAAGTCCGGCTCGGTGCGGAAGGTGTCCGCCAGCTTGGCATACACCGGGCTCGCCGCCTCTTTCGCGCCGCCCTTCCACGTTGCGCGAGCCTTTTCCTTGTCTTTCTCAAGGAGCTGCTCAAAACCGACGTACCCTTCAGGATGAAGGTGGATGTTTCTAGCTATGGCCCAGTCCTGCACGTTGTCTGGGCGGAGCCCAAGAGTCGTATACCCATAGTGAAGAATTGTCGCCGTGGAATTGCTGTCGAGCGTCTGGGTCTCGTCTGCCGGAAGCGGTTCCGGAGGTTTTCTGTAG
>JBOGNS010000116.1:0-2073 GCA_050747305.1 Candidatus Acidiferrales bacterium
AAAGATTTCCTTCTGCGCTTCGGGCTGAATGATGTGGACGACCTGCCGAGCTTGAAGGAGTTCGAGCAGCTCGCAAAGGCGGCGCTGGGAGCCGATGATGGCGTGGCGTTCAGCGAGAGCGCCCCCGAGGCGGACGCGGAGTTGCGGGATTCTGTCGAAGAGTTGAGGAGTCGAAGAGTCGAAGAGTCGTCGGAACCCACGAACTGACGTTGATGGAGCGCAAAAGTGGCGACCTAAAGGTCGCCGCTACATTCGGGAAAAACGCCGGCAGGATGCCGACGCTACGAAAATGCAAGAGCGGCTACAGAAGATTATTGCGCGCGCGGGGATTGCGTCGCGGCGGCGCGCGGAGGATTTGATTCGCGCGGGGCAGGTGACGGTGAATGGAAAAATCGTCACCGAACTGGGGACGCGGGCGGATGCAGGGCGCGACCACATCAAGGTTGGCGGGCGGCTGCTGCGCGGCGCGCCGGAGGCAGTTTACATTCTGCTGCACAAGCCCTCGGGCTGCGTTTCTGCGCTGAGTGATCCGGACGGACGGCCGACGGTGCGGCCGTTCATTCGCACGGTGGCGGAGCGAGTATTTCCGGTTGGCGTGCTCGATTACCACGCGCAAGGACTGCTGCTGCTGACCAACGACGGCGCGCTGGCGAATCGCGTGATGCAAGAAACCTACCGGCTGGCGCAGACGTATTGGCTTAAGGTGAAGGGGCGGCTCGGCGCGGCAGAGCTCGAACAGTTGCAGCGCGACACGCAGTTTCGGCTGCGGCTGGCGCGCGAGGGCGGGAATGCGTGGTATGAAGTGCGCATCGGCGGCAGGCCGGGGCGCGCGCCGGGCCAGACGCTTGACGAGCTGCGGAGCGCGCTGGTGGCGAGCGGGCATCCGGTGGAAAAGCAGCGGCGTGTAGCGTTCGGGCCGCTGGAGCTGGGCGATTTACAGCCGGGCCAGTTTCGCGAGTTGAAGAAAGGCGAAGCGCAAGAGTTGTTGCAGGCGGCTGGAGTTGCAACGGGAGGGCCGGCGCAAATGCGAGATCGCGTGGCGCGACCGGCGGCCAGCATACGGCGGAAGCCGGAAAAAACCTCGCGGCGTTCGGCGGCAGATTCGCGCAGCGGCCGGTATGCCGGAGGCACGCGTGGTAGAGGCAGGTAGGAAACGGCGCACAGGCTGAAAGCCTGTGCTACTGGGCGAGCTGATGAAAAAATCCATTCGCGAGATGATTCCCGCGTACATCCACGCCATTGAGCCGTATCGGCCGGGCAAGCCGGTGGAAGAAGTTGAGCGCGAATTGAAGATTCGCGCCATCAAACTGGCATCGAACGAAAATCCCCTTGGTCCGTCACCGCTGGCCATTGAGGCGGCGCAGCGCGAGCTGCGCGGCGCCAACCGCTATCCGGATGGCGGCAGCTACTACCTGCGCGAAAAACTTGCCGCGCGTTATGAGCTGCCGATGGCGCAGGTGTTCGTGGGGCTGGGCAGCAGTGAATTGATTGACTTGATCGCGCGCGCGCTGCTGGCGCCGGGGCTGGAAGGGCTGACGGCGGAGCGGTCGTATCCGCCGTATGCGATTTCGATTGGGGCCACGGGCGCGCGGCTGGTGACTGCGCCGTTGCGCGGGTATGCCTACGATCTGGATGCTATCGCTGCGGCAATCACGCCGCAAACGCGTGTGGTCTATCTGGCGAATCCCAATAATCCTACGGGCACGTATTTTCGCGCGGACGCATTCGATGCGTTTCTGGCGCGCGTGCCGGATCACGCGCTGGTGGTGGTGGACGAAGCGTATTTCGACTACGTGGAGGATGAGGATTACTCGCGGGCCATCGATCCGGTGCGCGCGGGGCGGCACAATCTGGTGGTGCTGCGGACATTTTCGAAGGTGTATGGGCTGGCGGGACTGCGCGTCGGATATGGCCTGGGTCCGGCGGACTTGTTCGAGGAACTGAGCAAGCTCAAGACGCCGTTCAACACGGCAGGCATTGGGCAGGCGGCGGCCATCGCGGCGCTCGACGATGCCGAGCACGTGCGGCGCTCGGTCGCTGCAAACCGCGCGGGCCGCGCGCAGATCGAAAAGG
>JBOGNS010000117.1:0-14454 GCA_050747305.1 Candidatus Acidiferrales bacterium
ACGCGCTTGATGAAGTCGGGCGAGCCGGGCAGCGGCGCGCGGAACACCACCACCTGCTGCCGCTCCGGGTCGCGCCACAGGCTGACGTGCAGGCTGGTAAAGGGCACCTGCGCGTCGTAGCCGAAGCGGCTCACCAGCAGGTGATCGCCAATCAGCAGCGTCTGCTCCATCGACGGGCTGGGAATCACGCGCGCCTGCACGATCGTCCCGTGAATGAAGAGGAAAGCAAGGATCACCCACAGCCACGACATCGCTTCGTTGATGACCTTTTTCTTCAGTGGGAGTGGCTTCTTTTCTTGCCCCTTGCTTTCGCCGGCTGCCTCTTGCTTCGCCATGTTGCTTCCTCCGCGTTCGTTTTTCGTTCCGCCGTGGGCTTTACGCCTGGGTTGTGCGCGTGTGTCGGTGGGACAGACCGGGAGGTCTGTCCTACTGGTGCGCGACGACTTCCAATTGCACCAACTCCGTCGGGTAGCTGCCCGTGTAGCACGACGTGCAGAACTCGTGTTCACCGGCCCGCGCGGAATCGCCCACCGCCTTGCGCATTCCCTCCAGCGACAGATACCCGAGCGAGTCCGCTCCTATGAATTGACGTATCTCGTCCACCGAATGTTGCGCGCCAATCAGCTCCTCGCGCGTGGGCGTATCCACGCCATAGTAACAGGGCGAGACGGTCGGCGGGCAACTGATGCGCACATGCACTTCGCGCGCGCCGGCCTGCCGCACCATGCGCACAATCTTGCGGCTGGTGGTGCCGCGCACAATCGAGTCGTCCACCAGCGCCACGCGCTGCCCCGCCAGCAGCGCGCGCACCGGATTCAACTTGAGCTTCACGCCGAAATCGCGAATGGCCTGCGACGGCTCGATGAACGTGCGCCCGATGTAATGGTTGCGGATCAGTGCCTGCCGGAAGGGGATGCTCGATTCCAGCGCGTAGCCTACCGCGGCAGGCACGCCGGAGTCCGGCACCGGCACCACAATGTCCGCATCAGCGGGATGCTCGCGTGCCAGCAGGCGGCCCAGCATTTCTCGGCTTTCGTTGACCGCGCGGCCAAACACGGTCGAATCGGGCCGCGCGAAATATACGTGCTCGAAGATGCAGAACTGGCGCTGCTTTTCCGGCGCGAAGCGGATGCTCTCCACGCCGCTGCGCGAGATGCGCACCATTTCGCCCGGCTCGATGTCGCGCACGTATTCCGCATCGAGCAAATCGAAGGCGCAGGTTTCCGACGCCACCAGCCACACCATCTGCCCGTTGCCGCCCGGCGCGGGCATGCGGCCCAGGCACAGCGGGCGAAAGCCGCGCGGGTCGCGCATGGCGTAAAGCTCCTCACGCGTGATGGCCACCAGCGAGTACGCGCCTTCCACTTGATTCAGCGCCTCGCCGATGGCTGCGGTCAGGTTGCGGCCGGTGCTGCGCGCGATCAGATGAACGATGACTTCCGTGTCCGAGGTGGTCTGAAAGATGGAGCCGCGGTGCTCGAGTTTGCGCCGCCACTCGCCGGCGTTGGTCAGGTTGCCGTTGTGCGCCAGCGCGATTTTACCTTTGTTGCAGTCAATCACCAGCGGCTGCGCATTGCTGAGTGACGTGTCGCCTGCGGTCGAGTAGCGCGTGTGCCCGATAGCCGCCGCGCCGTGCAACTGCCCCAGCACGTCCTGCTTAAAAATATCCTCCACCAAACCCATGGCGCGGTGCGCGTGCAGTTCCGCGCCGTCCGACGACACGATGCCCGCCGATTCCTGCCCGCGGTGCTGCAACGCGTACAGCCCGAGGTAAGTCAGCTTGGCCGCCTCCTCGTGGCCGTACACCCCGAACACGCCACAATGGTCGTGGAAGCGGTCGTCCGTGATTTGTAGATAGCTGCTCATTTCGTTTGCAGCGCTCGCTTGAGCGCCGTTGCCCACACCTCGCGCAGAGAGTCTACGGCTGCTTCGATCACGGTAGCCCCATTGAGTTGGATGCGGAAGTCGCCTTGGGTAACGTGTCCGATTGCGCGCGCTCTTACACTCCATTTTCGCGCAATTTGCTGCACTTGCGCAAGCGCCGCCGGATCGCAGGAAACCACGGCTCGCGCCCCGCGCTCGCCGAATAGCGCCATCTCCGGTGGCTCTATGGAGTGCGGCGGCTTGCCGCCGTTCTCCCCGGGCGGAGCTTGCTCCGCCTCTTCAAGTTTTGTTTCTACTCCCAACAAACCTGCCGCAAAGCAGCATTCGGCCAAAGTCACCGCCAATCCACCATCACTCACGTCGTGCGCCGAGCCGATCACTCCCTGCGCCGCCTGCTCCACCAGGCATTCGATCAAATGCTTCTCGGCGACCAAATCCATCTCCGGTGGCGTCCCCGCCACAATACCGTGAATCACCTTGGCGTACTCCGACGACGAGAACGTGCGGCTGAAAGCGTCGATCGTCGATAGTTCATTGTTAATCGTCCCGCCAGCAAAAGCTGAGCTACCTATCGACTCTCGACTATCAACTATCGACTGTCCCTCCAGCAGCACAATCACATCGCCGGCGCGGCAAAACGCCATGCCCACCGCGCGCGCGGCATCTTCCAGCACGCCGAGCATGCCGATTACCGGCGTGGGATAAATCGACCGGCCCAGCGTCTCGTTGTAAAAGCTTACGTTGCCGCCGGTAATCGGCGTGTTGAGCACGGCGCAGGCCTCGGCTATGCCGTCAATCACTTCGCTGAATTGCCACATCACTTCCGGCTTTTCCGGGCTGCCGAAGTTGAGGCAATTGGTGGCGGCAATGGGTCGCGCGCCGGCGCAGGCCACGTTGCGCGCCGCTTCGCAGACG
The DNA here is from genome assembly GCA_050747305.1 of Candidatus Acidiferrales bacterium. GTDB lineage: Bacteria > Acidobacteriota > Terriglobia > Acidiferrales > UBA7541 > JBOGNS01. The sequence goes on from JBOGNS010000117.1 coordinate 2,800, forward strand.
GCATACATCGCGCCCACACGCGGCGCGAGATAGCACCAGCGGCCGTTGCCGTCGGTGGAAAGCGCCAGCGCCCGCGGCGTGCCCTTCACGCGGACGACGGCGGCATCGGCGGCGCCAGGAACGAGCAAAGTGTTGGTTTGCACCATGTGGTCGTATTGCTGAAAGATCCAGCGCTTGGAGGCGATCGCCGGCGACGCCAGTAGACGGCGAAAATTCTCGGTGAGATCGGGGCAGGCACGGGGGCCTGCCCCTACATCCGCAAATTCGATTAGCCGCTCGCGGGCCACCGACCACTGGCCACTGGCCACCGGCCGGTTGTAAACCGGACCTTCTTCGGCCAGCGGGTGGGCGGGAATCTCGGCGACCACTTCGCCGTGGTGGCGCACGCGCAGCAAGCCGTCGTCGGTTACCCGGCCAATCTCCACTGCATCCAGCCCCCACTTGGCGAATATGTCGAGCACTTCGCGCTCGCGCCCGCGCTCGGCTACCAGCAGCATGCGTTCCTGCGACTCGCTGAGCATGATTTCATACGGCGTCATGCCGGTTTCGCGCTGCGGCACTTTGGCCAGTTCGATTTCGATTCCTGTGCCGCCGCGCGAGCCCATTTCGCACGTCGAGCAGGTGAGACCTGCCGCGCCCATGTCTTGAATCGCCACCACCGCGCCGGTCTGCATCGCTTCCAGACACGCTTCGAGCAACAGCTTCTCCATGAAGGGGTCGCCGACCTGCACGTTGGGACGCTTCTGCTGTGATTCTTCGGTGAATTCGGCGGAAGCCAGCAGCGACGCGCCGTGGATGCCGTCGCGGCCCGTCTTTGCGCCCACGTAAATCACGGGATTGCCCGCGCCGCGCGCCCGCGCGAAGAACAGCTCGTCCTTGCGCGCGATGCCCAGCGCCAGCGCGTTCACCAGCGGGTTGGCGGAGTAGCACGGCTCGAACATCACTTCGCCGCCGACCGTAGGCACGCCGAAGCAGTTGCCGTAATGCGCGATGCCGCGCACCACGCCATCCAGAATGCGCCGGTTTTGCGCCGTTTCTCGTGACTCGTGACTCGTGACTTGTGACTCGTGTGCCGTAGGAGCGCTGCTTGCTGCGCCCGGTAGGGGCACGCCCCTGTGCGTGCCCTCTTCCCGGGCAGCAGGGCGGGCACGGGGGCCCGCCCCTACATCCGTGATCGGGCCAAAGCGCAGCGAATTCAGCACGGCGATCGGCCGCGCACCCATGGTGAAGATATCGCGCAGGATGCCGCCCACGCCGGTGGCGGCGCCTTGAAACGGCTCCACAAAGCTCGGGTGATTGTGCGATTCGATTTTGAAGGCGGCGCACAGACCGTCGCCGATGTCCACCACGCCCGCGTTTTCCCCCGGGCCTTGCAGCACCTGCGGCCCTTTGGTCGGCAGGCGCTTCAAATGCACTTTGCTCGATTTGTACGAGCAGTGCTCGCTCCACATGACCGAGAAGATGCCCAGCTCGGTAATGTTCGGGTCGCGCCCCAGAATCTGCCGCACCCGCGCGTATTCCTCGGCGGTCAGGCCGTGTTCGGCGGCCATCTCCGGCGTAACTTTGACTTCGGTTTGCAGCATTGGCTGTTTGCTACGTCGCGGCGAAGCCGCGACTTTGGAGTGCGGCGGCTCGACGCCGCTTTCTTTACAACCTACCAATAATTTCAAGTCGGAGAGCCAATGAAAACAAAGCGGCAGCTTCGCTGCCGCACTCCATAAAATAACGCGAGTCGATCGCGCGATCGGCCCAGCCCAACTCTGCGCCCTCCGCGTCCTCTGCGGTGAAATCTTCTCAGGCCGGCACAGAAGCCGTGCGCGCGAGGCTCGCCACCAGCGACTGGAACACCACCAGGCCGTCGGTGCCGCCGAGGGCGGCTTCGCTGGCGCGCTCGGGATGCGGCATCAAGCCAAGCACGTTGCGCGCGCGATTGCAGAGGCCGGCGATGTTCGCGGTCGAGCCGTTGGGATTCGCTTCCGGTGTGGCGGCGCCTTGCGGCGTCACGTAGCGAAACACGATTTGGCGATGGCGCTCCAGCTCCGTCAGCGTGTCCGCCGCGCAGACGTAGTTCCCTTCGCCGTGGCCGATGGGAATGCGCAGCACTTGGCCGGGCTTGGCTGCGGCGGTGAAGGGCGTATCGGTTTGCTCGACTTTGATGTGTACGTGGCGGCAGACGTAGCGCAGGCTGGCATTGCGCATCAGCGCGCCGGGCAGCAGGCCCGCTTCGCAGAGAATCTGAAAGCCGTTGCAGATCCCCAGCACCAGCCCGCCATCTGCGGTAAACTGCGCCACCGCTTTCATCACCGGCGAGAAGCGCGCGATCGCGCCGGTGCGCAGATAATCGCCGTAGGCAAACCCGCCGGGAAGGATGATGCAGTCGAAGCCGCGAAGGTTTTCGTCCTGATGCCAGATGAACTCAACCGGCTGGCCGAGCACCTCCCCGACCACGTGATGCGCGTCGTGATCGCAATTCGAGCCGGGAAAAACCACAACTCCAAACTTCATTCGTGCCCCTGAAGTATTTTAACATTTTTTTGGAACCACGGATGAACACGGATAAGAACCCGGCCAGAAAGCGCTAATTCGGAAAAAAGCGTGACTGCCTGCCGACTCAGGCGCGGGCGCGCATTGTAAACAAAGCGGCGGCAAGCCGCCGCACTCCATAACTACTTGCGGCGGGCGAATTTTGGCTTTCGAGTTTCGAGCTTTCGCTTGCGCGGGCGGCCGTTGGCGCAAGCGCGCTTTGCGGCAGGATTGGTTGTGGCTGGTTGAGCTTTTTCGTGGGCGGAAGGGGCGCGCCGTTCGCCGGCGAGCTTGGCGCGGCGCGCAGCGGCCCAGCCGGGCTTGGTTTCCTGGCGTGCGCGGGCGATGGCCAGCGCGTCGGCGGCCACGTCAGCGGTGATCGTGGATCCTGCGGCGATGTAAGCGCCGTCGCCGACTTGCACCGGGGCGACCAATTCGGTGCCGCTGCCGACAAACACGCGCTCGCCGATGCGCGTGGGATTCTTGCGCACGCCGTCGTAATTGCAGGTAATGGTTCCTGCGCCGATGTTGCTGCTCTTTCCGACGGTGGCGTCGCCGAGATAGGTGAGGTGCATGGCTTTCACGCCTTCTTCCAGCACGCTTTTTTTCACCTCGACGTAATTGCCCACGCGCGCGCCCGCGCGCAACTCCGCGCCGTCGCGCAAGTGCGCGAAGGGACCAACCGCCACGCCCGCGCCAAGCCGCGAATTGGCGACTACGCAGTGCTGCTTCACCGTCACACCGTCTTCGAGCACCGAATCGCTGATTACGCTGCCCGTCTTGATCGTGCAGCCGGCGCCGATGCGCGTCGCTCCCAGCAGTTGTACGGCCGGCTCGATCAGCGTATCGGCGCCGACTTCCACGTCGGCATCAATCAGCACCGTCTCGGGCAAATAAATTGTGACGCCGGCATCCATCAGCGCGGCACGCTTGCGCGCGCGAAAGATGCGGTCCACCTCCGCCAAATCGGCGCGCGTATTGCAGCCCAGCACTTCGTGCGAGTCGGGCGCGATTTCCGCCAGCACTCTTTCGCCGCGTTGGTCGAGCAGCGCAATGGCGTCGGTGAGATACAGCTCCTTGTGGACATTCGCGGGCTTCAGTTCGCTCATCACCGGCCAGAGTTTTTCCAGCGTGAAGCAATAAATCGAAGAGTTGATTTCACGGATCGCGCGCTGGTCAGCGCGCAGCGCCTTTTCTTCCACGATGGCCGCGACCGTGCCGTCCGGCGTGCGCACGATGCGCCCGTAGCCGCTGGGGTCGTCAAGCAGCGCAGAGAGAATCGTGACCGCCGCATTGCCGCTCGTGTGCGCGCGCACCAAGCTGGCAATTGTTTCGGTGCGAATCAGCGGCGCGTCGCCGGGCAGCACCACGGCGTATTTCGCGCGGCCCATCGCTTCGCGCGCCACCATCACGGCATGTCCGGTGCCAAGCTGCGGCTCCTGCACCACAGTGGTTGGGCCCAGCGGCTCCACCGCTGCGCGCACATCTTCCGCCTGATGCCCGACCACCACGACCGGTGGCACAGGCTTGTAGCCTGTGCGGTTTTCGCTGCTTCCCGAGCGCACAGGCTGAAAGCCTGTGCTACCGAGCGCCTGACACGCGCGCACCACGTGCTCCACCAACGGGCGCCCGCCCGCGCGGTGCAACACTTTCGCCAGCCCACTCTTCAGCCGCGTCCCTTTGCCCGCAGCGAGCACCACGATAACGGCGTCAGAGGCCATCAGTGTCATTCTCTCATACCCGAAACGCGAAATTCGAAACCCGAATTTCGCTCAAGGCCACGACGATGCGTGCGTAACTAATTTAGGGTGAGTTTCGAATTTCGTGCATTCAATCGCGGGCTGACAATGAAACGTCCGCATGCTGCTCAACGATTGCGCCAGCATCTTCGGTCGTCTCCGTCCACAGAGACTCGTCGGCGAGCAGGCGCGTGACCAGTTGCGTGTGCAGCGCATGACCGGCCTTGTGCGCCACCACCAGCGCCTTGAGCGGCCGGCCCACCAGCGCGAGATCGCCAATCAGATCCAGCGTTTTGTGGCGGCCAAACTCATCCGGATAGCGCAGCGGGTGGTCGCTCGTGCCATTTGCGCCGGCTGCGCCGCTGGACCTTGCGTGGGCCGCCGGATTCAAAATGCCGTCGCGGGTCAGCACGATGGCATTTTCCAGCGAGCCGCCGCGAATCAAACCCACCGCACGCAGGCGCTCGACATCCTCATAGAAACCGAAGGTGCGCGCCCGCGCCAGCATCTCGCAGAACGAATCGCGGCCCACGCGCAAGGTAATTTCCTGCCCCCCCACCAGCGGATGCGGAAAATCGATGAAGCAGCGCACTCGGAATTCTTCCGCCGGGTAGATGCCGATGGAGCGAAACGCAGCCGTGCCCGGCGCGCCGTCGGTGATTTCCAGCGCTTTGCGCACTTTGATGTAGCGGCGGCGACGGCGCAGGCGGCGAACACCGGCCCGCTCGATCAGGTCAATCCACGGTTGCGCAGAGCCATCGAGGATGGGGACTTCCAGCGCGTCGATGTCGATGTAAACGTTGTCCACGCCGCAGGAATAAAGCGCGGCCAGCAAGTGCTCGATGGTGGAGAGCCACACGCCGCGCTTCATCAGGCTGGTGGCGTAGCTGACGCGCGCTACGTTGCGCACGTGCGCTTCCACCTCGAATCCATCCAAATCGGTCCGGCGGAACACAATGCCGGTGTCAGCAGGAGCAGGCTGTAGGGTTACGTGCGCATGGACCGCCGTGTGCAGGCCGACGCCATCGGTCGTAACGGGCTCGCGAATCGTGGTTTGAACGCCCATTCGCCGGACCGAGAATAGCACGTTATGCACCAACCACTCTGATTCTTAAATAGCTTACAATACAAACAGTTAGATGCGCGTGGTGGCTGGATTACAAAGGCAGGTGTGGCAAAAAGCCACAGGAGAGCGTGTTCAGCGTGGCAGCGATGGGTTCGGTCAGTTTGCTATACTCACGGTTCGACCATGCCCTCGGGACGCAAAAATCTGTTTCTCGTTGACGCAATGGGATTCATCTTTCGTGCGTACTACGCGCCCATGGACCGGCTGATGTCGCCCGCCGGCATCCCCACCAAAGTGCCCTACGTTTTTGCCAACATGGTGCGCCGCGTGATGAAGCTGAAGGACCCGCGGCCGGATTACTTCGGCGTGGTGTTCGACCCGCCGGGGAAAACGTTTCGCGACGACCTTTTCGCCGAATACAAAGCGCAGCGGCCGCCGATGCCGGACGACTTGAGCATTCAAATGCCGTTTGTGCGCCGCGTCTGTGAAGCAATGCGGCTGCCGGTGCTGGAGTACACCGGCTACGAAGCCGACGACGTGATTGGCGCCTTCGCCAAGCAGGGCCTCGCGCAAGGGCTGGACGTAGTGATCGTCACCAGCGACAAAGACATGTTGCAACTGGTCACCGGTAGCACAGGCTTACAGCCTGTGCAGCAAAAAGCGGCGGCCGCAGTAAGCGCACGCTATGAGCACGTGCGATCGGGCGGTCAATTCGAGTTCGAGCGCGACACCGTAGGGGCGGCCCCCAGTGGCCGCCCTGGGCAAGCATCCTTCGACTCCGCTCCAGGTACGCATTCAGGGCAGGCACAGGGGCCTGCCCCTACGCCGCGAGTACGGGTGTTGATTCCCACCAAAGGCGATTTGATGGTGGACGCTGCCAAGGTCGAAGAACTGCTCGGCGTGCCGCCGGCGCAGGTGGCCGACGTGATGGCGCTGATGGGCGATTCCATCGACAACATCCCGGGCGCCAAAGGCATCGGCGAGAAAGGCGCGCGCGAGTTGATCAGGCAGTACGGCTCGGCGGAAGCGGCCCTGGATCACGCGGAAGAAGTCAAGGGGAAGCGCTACCGCGAAGCGCTGCTGAATTGTCGCGAGCAGGTATTGATGTCGAAGAAGCTCGCGACCATCGATACCGAGGTGCCACTGGCGCTCGAACTCGACGCGCTGCGCATTCAGGAAGCAGATGCCGCTGCGCTCCGCCTGCTCTACGCCGAACTCGGCTTCACGTCCCTGCTCAAGGAATTGCCCGCCACCGCGCCCGCGTTGCTTGCCGACCGCGATTATGCGCGGCTCGATACACCTGCCGCATTGCGTGAATCTTTGGCTGCGTTGCCGCCCAACCAACCCGTGGCCGTGTGGCTCAGCGTGGCGCCGGATTCAGACGAGGAACCGGGCTTCGGCAGCCGCGCGGTGGCCATCGAGGTTTCGCCGCGCGCCAGTGTGTCGCGCATTGCATGGCTCGATGAGAAAGGCGAGATGCTCGACGTGCTCCGCGAATGGTGCGTAGGGGCGGCCCCCAGCCGCCCCGCCGGGCAAGCATCGGTTGGTGACAAAGAGCCAGAGCACGGGCAGGCATCCTTCGCATCGCGCAGCTCCGCTCAGGATAAACAGGGGCCTGCCCCTACGGCGCATGCACTCATCGTGCACGATCCGAAATTGTTCGACGTGTTGCTGGGTGGAGAAGCAGGCCGCGAAGATTCCGACTCTGTAGGAATTGCCGTTGCCAGCGATTCTAAACAAAGCGGCGGCAAGCCGCCGCACTCCAAAGCCGGCAGGATGCCGGCGGTACGACATGCCACGGCGCTTTACTCTTATCTGCTGCGGCCGATCACGGCGAAGCATGACTTGGGCGATGTGGCGCTGCGCGCGCTGAATACCATGCCGACCGGCGAGCCGGGCGAGTCGGCGGACTTGCTGCAACGGCTGGCGCCGAAGCTACGCGGAGAAGTCGAGCAGCAGGGCCTGCTCGACCTCTACGAAAAGATTGATTTGCCGCTGGCGCTGGTGCTGGCGCGCATGGAGCGCGCCGGGGTGCGCGTGGACCCGCAGGCGCTGGGCGAGATGAGCGCGGCGATGGAAGAGGAGTTGCGCGGCAAGGAGCGGCGCATCTACGAAATCGCCGGCTCGGAGTTCAACATCAATTCCCCGGCGCAACTTGCAGAGATTCTCTTCGACAAGCTGCAACTGCCGATGCCGCGCAAGTATGGGCGCGGCAAAGTGCGCTCCACTGCCGCCGATGTGCTGGAAGAATTGGCCACGCTGCACGAGCTGCCGCGAGCGATCATCGAGTACCGCGAAGTGGCCAAGCTGAAGTCCACCTATGTGGACGCGCTGCCCCGGCTGATTCACCCGCAGACGCAGCGGCTGCACACGCGGCTCTCGCAGACCGGCACGGCCACCGGCCGGCTCAGCTCCTCGAATCCAAATTTACAGAACATTCCCATCCGCAGCGAACTGGGGCGCAAGATTCGCGCCGCGTTTGCCGCCGAGCCGGGCCACACCCTGCTCTCCGCCGACTATTCGCAAGTGGAGCTGCGCATCCTCGCGCACTTCTCCGGCGACCCGGTGCTCACCGACGCCTTCCGGCGCGGCGAAGACATTCACGCGCGCACCGCGCAGGAAGTGTTCGGCGTGGGTCCGCTGATGCAGACCGCGGAGCATCGCCGCATCGCCAAGGTGATCAACTTCGGCATTATCTATGGGCTTTCGGCCTTCGGGCTGGCGCAGCAGCTCGACATTGACCAGCGCGACGCGCAAAAGTTCATCAACGCGTATTTCGAGCGCTACCGTGGCGTGAAGCAGTATCTCGACCAGCACGTGGATGAGGTGCGGCGCACCGGCGTGTCGCGCACGCTGCACGGGCGGATGCGGCCGATCCCGGAGATTCATTCCAAGCAGGCCAACATCCGCAATTTCGCCATCCGCACCGCGCTCAATACGCCCTTTCAGGGCACGGCCGCCGACTTGATCAAGTTGGCGATGATCGAAATCGATCGCCGCATGGCCGAGGAAGGCTTCCGCAGCAGAATGATTCTGCAAGTCCACGACGAGCTGCTCTTCGAATGCCCGCCGGAGGAGCTCGACGCGCTGCGCAAACTGGTGAAGCCGGCGATGGAGCAAGTGTACGAGTTGAAAGTGCCGCTGCTGGTGGAGTTGAAGGCCGGTCCCAACTGGCGCGACATGAAGTAAACGCAGAACGCAAACAACCCTGAGCTCCTCCGGTCGCTGCTTGGCAACATCCGCGGTGAACGCACCCGCGAAGTGCTCGAGCGGCTGTAAGCGATTCAATATCCAGCGGCTTCTTGACTCCCTTCATCTGCGTTCATCCTGCGTTTGCTCTTCGTCCAAAGGCGGACAGGCAGGAGTGCCTGTCCTACGGAGACAATTTGGCGGTGTTCGCTTGTGCCTTGTTCCCACACGATAGCATCTGGCGTCCATGAACAACTTTCGCAACGCGGTGAAGGAGTCGCCCTCGCGGGCGCGCATCGTGCTCGCGTTCTTGGCGCTGTACTTCCTGTGGGGCGCCACCTATTACGGCATTAAGGTTGGCATCGAGACGATCCCACCATTTCTGCTGGCAGGCGCGCGGCACACCATCGCCGGGCTGCTGCTCTTTGCGTGGCTGCGCGTTGCCGGTGTCGCGAACAGACGCGCGGGGAACACCGAGCGGCTTACCCTGCGCCATTGGGCCGGTGCCGCCGCACTGGGCGCGCTGATGCTGTTCGGCGGCAATGGCGGCGTCACGTGGTCGGTGCAATACGTGCCTTCCGGCATCGCGGCCGTGATTATCGCGCTGATGCCGCTGTGGCTGGTGCTGCTCGATTGGCTGCGGCCCGGCGGCGTGAAGCCGGGCGCGCGGGTGATGCTCGGCCTGGTGCTGGGCTTCGCGGGAATCGTGCTGCTGGTAGGCCCGGAGCGCTTGGCGGGTGGCGAACGCGTGCATCCTCTCGGCGCAGGCGTATTGATACTGGCGTCGCTTTCGTGGGCCATTGGCTCGCTGCTCTCGCGCAGCCTGGTGCTGCCGCGAACGCTGCTGATGGGAATCGCGCTGCAAAGCATCGCCGGCGGCGCGCTGATTCTGGCGGTCTCGGGCGCGGCAGGCGAATGGGCGCGGTTCGAGATCGCCGCCGTGAGCGCGCGCTCGTTGTGGGCGCTGGCCTTCCTGGTGGCGTGTGGCTCGATTGTGGGGCTGACCAGTTACATTTGGCTGCTGCGCGTGACCACAGCGGCCCACGTGGCCACCTATGCCTACGTGAATCCTGCCGTCGCGCTGGCGCTGGGCTGGATGCTCGGCGGCGAATCGTTTACGGCACGCAGCCTGATTGCCACCGCCATCATCTTGTCCGCAGTGGTGCTGATCGTGAGCACGCGCGAGCGGCAGGCCATGCCCGAGTCGGCTGCGCGGGTCGAAGGTGAAGCGAGCGACCTGGGCTGCGTCGCACACGTGACAGCCAAAGCGGAATTAGCCACAGAGCCACAGAGGACACAGAGCTAGGATTCGGTTTCAGGGCCCGCCCGGTAATATTCTCATCCCAGCATCATCCCTTCAGGCCCATCCCGCATTCTCTCAGCCCCGGCCAGCAAACTCCCAGCCCCCGAGGCTCCTGCCTCGGGGCTCGTCACTTGCTCACCCGAGGCACGCTCGTGAACGTCTGTGCGGGGACACGGACGTGGAAGGTGCGCCACGCGCGCGTTGAGGGGATTCAGCCGGGCGCTGATGAAGAGCCGCTGAAACAACAGATTCCCGCCGCACGTCAGGCGTCGAGCCGCATGTAGCGGCGACCTTTAGGTCGCCACATTGTGGGCCTAGGCGTGGAACAGTTGGCGACCTAAAGGTCACCGCTACATGCTCACGCGGGGTGGACTGGGGCCGGCGCTAGCGGGTGCGGCGTGGCGCTGGACTGCGGGACGGCGGCAATCTCGCCGCGATTCAGCAGGAACTTGCTCAGGTTAGAGGGATCGTAATTATCGATGCGCTGGTCGCGGCGGGCCACCGCGCTATCCGCGGCTTTCTCGTAGGTGGCAGCCGGCGCCGTTCCTTTGCGCTGCTTGCGCGCGAATTCACCGATGGTGCGCATGAGATCACCGCCCAGCAGTTTGTAGAACAACGTTTGAGAATTGACGATGGCGCCGTCGAAGGCGGGCTTCAGCTCGGCGACATCGTCGGCGTTGAACTCCAGCCCGCAGGCTTTCGCCCTTTCGATCATCCACAGCAACGCGATGTCGGAGAGGCCGCCGTCCTTATAGCCGCCGCCCACATTGCTGTGGGCGCCGGCGAACCAAACCTGTTCGAGAGTTTGCTTGCCGGCATCCTTCGGGTCCTGATGCCAGACGGTTGGCTTGAAGGGCTTGCGGTGCTCGTCAATGGCCAGCGCCTGGAAGGCGTTGTCCACGCAACCGCTCAATTCGGTATCGTGGAAGCGCCAAAAATGATTGAGCAACCGGAAAGGGCCGTCCAGCGGCACGCCCAGCGCGCCCACCGTGTCCCACACGCCGATGAATTTGACGCGCGGCTGGTGCGAAAATTTCTCGCGAAATGCCACCGCTTCGGCCTCGCGCGGTTTGGAGTCGTCGTCACGGCGGCGGTAGAGCTTGTAAGCGCGGCCGAGTTCCGCTGCCGACTCGCGTCGCAGCAGGCCTGAATTCCTGATCAGGCCGACGGCGCTGCGCACGGTGTAAGCGCCGCGGCTGAAGCCGAAAAAATATAGCTCGTCGCCCCGGCTCGTATTCCGCCATCAGAAAGCGGTAGGCATCTTTGATCTTGTTCGAGAGTCCCCAGCCGAATGCGCCGCCACGGATGCGGTCGAAGGCGCCGGTGCCCACGCCGGTGTCGTAGTAAACGCGTTGTTCGGCGCCGTCACCGGCGGTCTGCGGCAGCATGACGCGAAGTTTTGCGACATTGGTTGGGTACGGCTGGTCGGGAGTGTTCCACGTACCGTCACAGCAGACGATCAACCGCTTCATCAGACACCTCCGCCGTGTGGGCCGGTTTGGCGGGGATGATATCACGAGTGTGGCACTTAACCTTGAGTTGACCGTTCGCAAAAACCGCGAGGGTGCGACAGCCGGAGATTTCGTGTAGGATTCTGCACACCGCAGTACATGGATGCAAGAAAGTGAAAATGCGCAACTGGAGCGCAATCGCGCGGCGGGCGGCCCGCTATGATGCGCCTGGCCCTCTGTTGTTGGTTCGTCTCCGCGCGGCAGAATCGAGCCGCAGCCGTTTCGTGAGGTGCATGTGACCCGAGGTTCCAGGCGCAGCGATCGCATCGAGCTGGCCGTGCAGGTGGAAGTCAGCGGGATGGACACGCTGGGCCAGATGTTCGT
>JBOGNS010000118.1:0-6547 GCA_050747305.1 Candidatus Acidiferrales bacterium
TGGCAGGTGCGCTGGTCGCGCTCACTTTTTGCGCGGCGGAAACGCAGGCTGCGCAACGCAACCGGCTCGACCGCAAGGAAGTGGAGAAGCTGGTCTCCCGCATCGAAAAGGGCGCCAACCGGTTCAAGAAGAGCGTGGATTCCGCGCTCGACAACAGCCGCTACAACCAGACGCGCACCGAGACGGAAATCAACACCTACGTTCGCGAGTTCGAGAACGCCACCGACCGCCTGAAGAAAAACACCAAGCGCGGCGACCTTTCCGAGCGGGACGCCCGCGAGGTGCTGGGCCGCGCCGACCGCATTGACCGCTTCATGGACCGCGTGCGCCTGAACGCTCGCGCGGAAAACGACTGGGACTCCCTGCGCCGCGAACTTGACCAACTGCCGAGGCTGCACCGCTTTGCCTGGCAGTGGGGCGGGCGCGGGCGGCCCGGCTGGCGAGATAGCGGCTACGGCGACCGTGACCGTGATCGCGACCGCGGCGACTGGCGCGACCGCGACCGCGGCAATGGCGACCGCCGCAACGACGCCGACATCCACGGCATCGTGGCGCAGATTGAAGCCGGCGCCAACCGCTTCCGCAGCAGCCTCGGCAACGCGCTGGACGAAGGCCGCTTGAATCAGACGGCCACCGAGCGCCTGATCAATCAGTACGTGCGCGAATTCGAGAACGCCACCAACCGCCTCAAGCGGCGCGTGCAGAGCGGCCAGCCTACCGGCGCCGACACGCGCGAAGTCTTGCAACGCGGCGACAAGATCGATGGCTTCATGCGCAGCAACCGCCTCAACCAGCGCGCGCAGCGCGATTGGACCGCGTTGCGCAACGACCTCGACGCGCTGGCCCGCGCCACCCGCATCTCCTGGCGCTGGGGCGGCCGCTAACCGTAGGGGCGGACCCCTGTGTCCGCCCTGCACTCGCGGCGTAGTGACCGCTGCGAAGTGACCAGTGACGGGGCCACGACATGGCGCCTTTAGGCTGCGCGCACTTCGTGGTTCGCCGCATCGCGAACAATCTGAACAGGGGCCGATCTCCCGCGGTCGGCCTTTCCTTTTTTCCGAACCCCTAACCGCTAACATCCGGTAAAATGCGCGCAACGCCCTTTCCGTTGGTGAGGTGCGCGATGGACAAGCTCTGGCAAGACCTGCGCTATGGCGCGCGTCAGCTCACGAACCAGCCGGGTTTTACAGTGATCGCGGTGCTCACACTGGCGCTCGGCATCGGCGCCAACATTGCCATCTTCAACACACTGGACGCGCTACTGCTCAAAACACTGCCGGTCGAACGCCCTCACGAGCTGGTTCAAGTTCTTTCCGGTCCCCGGAGCAGCATCTTCAGCAATCCACTGTGGGAGGAACTGCGCAACCGCCAGGACGCCTTCGCTGGTGCATTTGCCTGGGCTCCCACGGCCTTCAACCTTGCGCTTGGCGGCGAAGTGCGCAACGTTCCCGGCTTGTGGGCCAGCGGGGAATTCTTCTCGACGCTTGGCCTGCGGTCGCACATCGGCCGCCTGCTCACACCCGAGGACGACCGCCGCGGCGGGCAGAACGCCGTTGCTGTGCTCGGCTACGCCTTCTGGCAAAGGGAATACGGCGGCAGCACCGATGTGCTTAGCCGCGAGATCCACCTCGACGGGCATCCGTTCCGCATTGTCGGCGTGACGCCGCCGCAGTTCTTCGGGGTGGACGTCGGCTCGCGTTTTGATGTGGCGGTCCCGCTCGGCGGCGAAAAGATCATCCAGGGGGAGAACAGCGCGCTCGACAAGTCCCAGTGGTGGTGGCTGAGGGTGGGTGGGCGGCTGCGGCCCGGCGTCACCGCCGAGCAGGCCGACGCGCATCTGGCCGTCATTTCACCGGCCATTTTCGAAGCCGTGAACCGTCCCTCGCGCGCCCAGTATGCGCAGCGTACTTTCAAAACCGCTCCGGCTGCCACCGGGGTTTCTTCTCTGCGTGGCCGGTACACGCAGGCGCTGTGGATGCTGATGGGAGTGGTGTCGCTCGTGTTGCTGATTGCCTGCGGCAACATTGCCAACCTGCTGCTCGCGCGTGCAGCCGTCCGGCAGAAGGAGATGGGCGTGCGTCTCGCCCTCGGTGCGTCGCGCCGCCGGCTGGTGCGGCAACTACTCACGGAAAGCGTGCTGCTTGCCGCAGCGGGCACGGCGCTGGCGGTACCGCTGGCCAGCGCAGCGAGCAGGCTGTTGGTGCGGCAAATTAACACGTCGCGGTCGTCGGCATTCCTCGATCTCGCGCCGGACTGGCGCATGACTGCCTTTGTCGCCGGCGTCGCGTTACTCACCACCGTGCTATTCGGCCTGGCCCCGGCCCTGCGTGCCACCCGCGTCTCACTGGCTGAGGCGATGAAGCAAGCCGGCTCTGCCGATGGCGAACGCCGCGGGCGCTTCGGCCTGGGCCGCGCGCTGGTGGTGGCGCAAGTAGCGATCTCGATGGTGCTGGTGGCAGGCGCGGCCCTGCTGCTGCGTACCTTTTACAATTTGGCGCTCGTGGAGAGTGGCTTCGACGCGGACCGCGTGCTGATTGTCGAGCTCGATTTACGTCGCGCCGCCACTACTACGGAGAACCGCAGCGCATTCTACGACCAGCTTGTCGAGCGCATTCGCGCGCTACCCGCCGTGGCGGCCGCCAGCCAGTCTGAGATCACGCCGATCAGCGGCAGCGCGATGACCACCTCTATTCAAGTGAACGGATTTGTCCCTCAACCGGGGCAAGATGACACCGCCTACTTCAACCATGTGGGGCCGCAATACTTCGGGGCGATGGGCACGCCGTTCATTGACGGCCGCGACTTCACGCAGCATGACACGCCGCAGTCCGCGCCTGTGGTCATCGTCAACGAAGCCTTTGCTCGCAGGTTCTTCCCCGGGCGCAACCCGGTCGGGCAGCGCTATAACAAGAGAATCGAAATCGTCGGGCTGGTCAAGGACGCCAAATACGAGACCATCCGCGAAGAACCCGTGCCGACCGCTTACTTCCCGGTGTCGCAGGATGAGTCTCCGGGCACGGATCGCAACTTGCTGATTCGCGCCGCAGGCTCCCCCACCGCGCTGATGCCTGCGGTGCGCGCGGCCATCGAGCAGTTCAGCCCGCAGACCGCCATCCGCATGGTCACCTTGCGGACGCAGGTGGCCGATTCGCTGGCTCAAGACCGGCTGCTGGCCATCGTCTCGGCATTTTTCGGCGGGCTGGCGCTGCTGCTTTCCTCGGTCGGGCTGTACGGGCTGCTGGCGCACTCGGTGGCCCGCCGGCGGCGCGAGATTGGCATTCGCATGGCGCTGGGCTCGACGCCGGAGCGCATCCTGCGCATGATAGTCGGCGACGGACTGCGCCTGGTGGTGATCGGTGTGGTCTTGGGCGTTTTCGCCGCTGTAGCCGCCACGCGTTTGCTGGCTACGTTCTTGTTCGGCGTCGGCGCCCGCGACCCGCTCACGCTTGCCGCCGTCAGTGTGCTGCTGGTTGGCGTCACTGCCGCCGCCTGCGCCGGCGCCGCCCGCCGCGCCGCGCGCATCGAGCCGTGGTCCGCGCTGCGCACCGAGTGATGTGGAGTGCGGCAGCAAAGCTGCCGCTTTGTTTTCAAAGCATCGAGGTGTCACATCGGAGGTCGCGCTTAAACTCTTCGTGGGAACCGGAATAGCCGCCTCTGCGCTCTGTTATCACTCAGTCTGCGCAGGTGGATTCCTGCCGTCTCTCAAAACAAAGCGGCAGCTTCGCTGCCGCACTCCACATGGCTGCTGCCAGCGAGTGTGGCCGTCGCGCAGGGTGGCACCGAGTTTGTCGGCGGCTTAGTCCACGCCGGCTTTGTCGGCTTCGGTTTCGGCTTCTGGTTTCTCGGTGCGGCCAGCCTGCAAATTGTCGAAGTGCATGGCGGCGTTGAGCAGCAGCATGAAGCTGCCGTGGGTTTCGTGGCGCCACATGGGATTGGTGGCGAAGAGCACCACGTGGCCGCGGCCTACCGGCACGTCCACCACAGCGGGCGCTTCGGCGAGTTCGCTGCCGCCTTCGAGCATGCCACTGACCCACAGGTCGCTGGCGCGGGCGAAGCGCAGCACCACGCGCGGCCACATCCGCTGCGGCAGCAGGGAGCCGGCGAGGAACTCGCGGATGTCGGGATCGATGTAGGTTTCCTGCTCCGCGCGGCTGCGACGTGGCTCGCGCTCCGGCTGCTCCCACGGACGGCCCTGCGGGATGTCAGGATCGCTCGAGGAGCCGCGGCCCGCGGTGCGCGCGGCGCCCGCCCCGCCTCCCCCACCACCACCGAAGCCGCCTCCCGCGAGGCCCACACGAAAGACCGGCGCCTGGCTGAAATAGACGGAGAGCTTATCGTCGTAGCCGTAGGCGATGGGGCTGGCCTTATCGGCCACCGTGGCGTTGACAATCGAGCCGCGCGCGGCAAGCTGCCGCGTTTCGGTGATGGAGACGCCTTCGGTCATGCCCAATTCGATGGGCAGTGAAGCGCTCGCGGTGATGGGGATGAAGACGCCGCCATCCTCGATGAATTTTTTCAGATTGGCGAGGCCGGCGAAGCCGAGGCCGCCGCGGATGTCGTCGGTCTCATCGTTGCCCGCGAGGTTGGGCGTCAGCTCGGAATTCTTCCACGGGATAGGTCCGTTGAAATCGGAGCCATCGTCGAGCATGCGCTAGCGCACGCCGTTGATGAGCGTAGAAATGTTCGAGGTCACCGGCGGAAAGATGATCACATCATATTTCGATTTTAGATTTGCGTCGCTGCGCACATCCTGATCGGAGATGTACGCGTAGGGCACGCCGGTTTCCTCAAGCGCCAGGCGGAACCAACCCTCGTTCTGCGTGTTGACCCAGGTGTGCATCAGCGCGATGCGCGGCAACTTCATTTCGTGGCGCTTGGCTTTGATGTCGGCGTCGGTGGCGTGCGCATCGATGCCCAGCTCAGCGGCGGCCGAGGCCAGGCGCGAGCGCAGATCCGCCGGGTTGCCCTCGGTGGGAATCAGGAACGAGCCGGCATTGAATTTTTTGCCGTCGGCTTCGAAGGCTTCCTGGGCGGCAAAGAATTTCACGTCTTTCAAGCGGAAGCGCAGCGTGGCGAGGGCGGGTTCGGCGGTGGCGTTCATCACGTAATATGAGGTGGCGCTGGTGCCGGTGATTTTTCCCGAGGCGCGGATTTGGTCGTTCACCAGCGTCATCGGCGCTTTCAAAATTGCGGTGTCGGTGACGCGGTTGGTCTCCACGTTGCGCAGCGGGCCGAGCGTCCATCCGGTGTCGTCGTACGGCCGCGGGTCGCGGGTGGAATAGAACTGCGTATCGAGCAGCATATCCACCATGCGGCTGTAGGGTTGATCCATGCGCACCACGTAGCTGCCCTTGGGGATCTTTGTGGGCTGCGGCGCAGCGCGGCGGCGGCCCTGCGGCCGCTCTTGCGACTGCGCCTCTTCACCGGACGCCTCCTCACCGGATGCCTCTTCTCCCGATGCGCGCGGCGCGCGTCCGCGCCCTGCTGACTCGGCGGTCCCCGCGCTCGGCTCCGCTTTCAATTCGAAGTCGGCATCGAGCCGGTGGACTTCCGCGCCTTGCCGCTGCATCAGGTTCGCAAGCTGCCCGGCAAGCTGCGGCCGCTTATCGTTGCGAATGATCCACGCCGCGGGGCCTTCGGTGGTGGCTTTAGCCACCGAGCGCTTGCCCTTCAAATAAAAATTGCGCAGGAATTCCGCGCCGTTATTTGCGGTGTAGGTGATGGCCAGCAATACGCCGCTCTGCTGCAAATTGACATTATTGCGGATGGACCACTTCACGCGCGGCAGCGGCGGATTGGGACGGAACCAGGTGCGCGACGTCTGATTGGGCCCGACGCGGCGCATGCGCGTATCCGCGCCGGTGCCGCCGTAAGTTTCATAGAAGCGGCCAATCGAGTTATGCCCGTTGGCCACGTAGAACATGTAATTGGGCGCCCAGCCGTCGTAGAAGCCGTGCGTCCACACGCCGGGGACGCCGCGCTTGGTCATTTCCTCCACTTCGTAATAGGCCAGCTTCTGCCACTCGCTCACAACAATGGGGTCGAGCCACGCGTTGTACGGGCCGGTGCCGGTGGAGACGTAAAGGAAGGGCACCGACTCGTGCAAATCGTGCAGCACCTGCGGATGCCATTCGAGGAAGTTGCGCATCTGCGCCTTGGAAAGCTCGAGCGCCATGGCGATACTGTCGCGATTGTTGTCGTGCGCCACATACTTGCCCCAGTACACCAGCCCGGGAGCCGGCTTGCCGGGATTGGCCTTCTGGTAGTTGTAGGTGTCCACGCGGCGGTCGCGGCCGTCCACTTCCAGCACCGGCGTAATCAGTACGATGGCTTTGCTGCGAATATTGCGGATGAACGGCGACTCGCTCACCGCGAGACGGTAAGCCAGCTCCATCAACATTTCCGGCGAGCCGGTCTCCGGCGAATGGATTGCGCCGGAGAGCCAGTAAATCGGCTTGCCTTCGGCGATCAGCGCCTCGGCTTCGGCGTCGGAGATTTTGCGCGGGTCGGCCAGCTTGGCGGTGATTTCCTTGTAGCGGTCGAGCTT
>JBOGNS010000119.1:0-3597 GCA_050747305.1 Candidatus Acidiferrales bacterium
GAAAGCCGCTGTCCTGTTGGCTTCCGGGGCTTTCGTAGCGCGGGAGGCCGCAAAAGAGGCTCTGAACAGGCCCTTGGCCGCGGAGGCCCCGGACTAAAAAGTGTCACCAATCATGCGAACGAGTACAGAACCTTCCACAGGAATGCCGGACAGTGCTACCATCCGCGCGCCTTGTGTCCTTTCCGCTTCCTGTAGCATCATAAATGCTTCATGGCCGAGAATGCTCGTGTCGTCATCGATGCCGGTTCACCCCGTGCCGCCCCACGCCTGCTCGTCTCGCTTCTCCTGCTCGCCGGACTCGTGGCCGGCCTCATCGGTTACAAGGCGCACGGCGGACTGCAGCGCATCGCTGAATTGCGCGCCACAGGCTCTCTCCGGGTAAGCCCGGAAGCGCTGCATCGTCCTTCCGGCTCGGAGTTCATCGCCACCGGCGTCCAGACGCTGCACTACCTCAAGATTGTCTGGCCCGCATTGCTTTTCGGTGTGCTCATCAGCGCCGGGGTGCACGCGACGGTTTCCCCGCGACAGTTGGCCGCGCTGTTTGGGCGCGGCGAGGTCAAACCGCAAGTTACCGCCGCTGCCGCAGGCGCTCCGTTAATGTTGTGTTCCTGCTGCGTGGCGCCCATGTTCCCGGCGGTGTACCGGCGGAGCGGGCGCCTGGGACCGTCGCTGGCGTTCACTCTGGCGGCGCCATCCCTGAATCCCGCGGCACTCGCGCTTTCGTTCTTGATATTTCCGCTCGGCATAGCCGGCGCGCGATTGATCATGGCCATCGTCTTGGTGGTGATCGTTTCGGCGCTGGTCGCGCGGGTTGCGGGACCCATACCGGTGCGCGCGGCTGCCGCCGACGATCTGCCGGAAACCGGCGGCAGCCTGGGCGACATCCTTCGCACCTTCCTCCGCTCGTTCGCGCACATCACCGTGCGCACCGTGCCATGGATCCTGCTCGGTATCTGGGTCTCCATGATCGTGGCCAATCACGTTCCCGTCGAGATGTTCGCTTCCGGCGGACCCAAGGTGATGGTCGTGATGCTGGTGGCAGCGGTGGCGCTGCTGCTTACGCTTCCCACATTTTTCGAGATACCGCTGGCCCTCTCGCTGCTGGCTGCGGGCGCCTCCCCCGGAGCCGCCGTCGCCATGCTGGTCGCCGGTCCGGCAATTAATCTGGCGTCGCTGCTGGTGATCGCGCGACATAGTCACTGGAAGGTGGCGGCACTGATCGCGGCCGCGGTGTGGACCACGGCAGTTGCCGGAGGTCTTTTGATCGGCTAGCATTTCTTGCTCGGCTTCTCCATCACGAAGGTGACGCGTGGCAACTCATCGGCAAGCGCCAACCAGCATCTCCGCCAAACAAGAGGTGGAACTCGCCACCTGGGTGCGCGATGCCCGCCGGAGGACGCTCGAGCTCGTGGCGGACCTGTCCGACGAGCAACTCATGGGCCCGCGACTGCCCATCGTCAATCCATTGTTGTGGGAAATCGGCCATGTCGCGTGGTTTCAGGAAAAGTGGGTGCTTCGCCACGCCGGCAGTCAGCCGCCGCTCCGCGCTGACGCGGACTCGCTCTACGATTCAGCCGCCATCCCGCACGACACGCGCTGGGACCTGCCGCTGCCCTCGCGGGCGGACACCATTGCCTACATGCTCTCGGTACGCGACCGCATCCTGGAACGCATCGAGCAAGGAAAACTCCCGCAGCTCGACCGGTACTTCATCACCCTGGCGGTATTCCACGAGGACATGCACACCGAAGCCTTCACCTACGCGCGCCAGACGCTCGGATACCCTGCTCCGGTTTTTTCGGGCTTGCCGCCGGCGCACTCCGCGGAGGCGGGGCCTCTGCCGGGAGATGTGGAAATTCCCGGCGGGCGCTTCCCCCTGGGAGCGTTGCGCGAAGAGCCGTTTGTCTTCGACAACGAAAAGTGGGCGCACCCGCTTGAAGTCCGTCCCTTCGCCATCGCGCGCGCGGCCGTAACGCAAGCCGAATTTGCCGCGTTCGTCGAGGGACAAGGCTACCGCCGCAGGGAATTCTGGAGCGAGCCGGGCTGGCGCTGGCGCGAGAGCGCGGGCCCCGATGGAGTCGGGGCGGGCGCGGAGCATCCTCTCTACTGGAAGCGGGAAGCCGCAGGACGCTGGTTGCGGCGCGACTTCGATCGCTGGCTGCCGCTGGAGCCGCACCGCCCGGTGCTGCACGTCAACTGGTTCGAGGCGCAGGCCTACTGCAATTGGGCGGCGCGCCGATTGCCCACTGAACTGGAGTGGGAAGTAGCCGCTTCAGCCGCACCCGCGCCTGCCGGCACTGAACTCGGAGGCATAAAGCGCCGCTTCCCCTGGGGCGATGACCTGCCGGCCCCGGAGCGCGCTAACTTGGCATGGCGAGCCATGGGCGCAGTGGAGGTCGGCGCACTGCCTGCGAGCGACAGTGGCTTCGGCTGTCGCCAGATGATCGGCAATGTTTGGGAATGGACGGCGAGCGACTTTGCTCCCTACCCCGGATTCCAGATTGATCCCTACCGCGAGTACTCGCAGCCCTGGTTCGGCACGCACAAGGTGCTGCGCGGCGGCGCCTGGCCCACGCAACCGCGCCTGCTGCGCAATACCTGGCGAAACTTCTACACTCCGGATCGCCGCGACGTATGGGCGGGATTCCGCACTTGCCGGCGCAGCCGCCACGCGTGAACATCACTCTAGTCACGCCGGCGCCTCCCCAGGTCCACACGGGAAACCGAACCACCGCGGATCGTTGGGCGCGGCTGCTCAGCGAGCTAGGGCACCACGTCAAAGTCGCCCAGGATTGGCACGGCGAAGAATGCGATCTGCTCCTGGCCCTGCACGCGCGGCGCAGCTTTCCTGCCATCGAACGTTTTCGCCGGGCGCGTCCACTCGCGCCGCTCATCGTCGCGCTCACCGGCACCGACCTGTATGATGACATGGAGAGCAGCGCGGAAGCCCGGCGCTCGCTGGAGCTGGCCTCCAGAATCGTCGTCCTGCAACCACTCGCCACAGACGCCGTTCCCGAAACTGCGCGACGAAAAGTAAGCGTCATTCACCAATCCGCCCCGCGCCCCGCAAATTCTCCGCAGCCGGACGAGCGCTCTTTCCAGGTGTGCATCCTCGCGCACCTGCGGTCGGTCAAGGATCCTTTGCGCGGGGCCGATGCGGTGCGCGAGTTGCCTGCTTCCTCCCGGATTCGGGTGAAGCACGCCGGTGCCGTCCTCGACGCCGATTTCGCCGGGCAGGTCGAAGCCGAGCAGCACACCAACCCTCGCTACCAATGGCTGGGACCTCTGTCGCACCAGGACGCCCTGCATCTGTTGGCGCGCTCCCGCTTACTTCTGCTTACCTCTCGTCTGGAGGGCGGGGCCAACGTCGTCAGTGAAGCGATCGCTGCCTCCGTGCCTGTGCTTTCATCGCTCATACCCGGCTCGGTCGGCATCCTGGGCCAGGACTATCCTGGTTACTTCCCCGTTGGCGACACTTCTGCCTTGCGGGAGCAGTTACAGCGCGCGGAATCAGATGACCGATTCTATCGAGAACTGCAAAGCTGGGTCGTCAGGCTTCAGCCGCTCGTGAGTCCGGGACAGGAGCGCGAAACCTGG
>JBOGNS010000120.1:0-4685 GCA_050747305.1 Candidatus Acidiferrales bacterium
CTCTCCCCCCTCGTGTAAGCAATTGAAAGGACGGGCAGATGAAGTCCAACAAACGCGGAAGTGCAGATTCCACGCGAGATATTTCGCGAAAAATGGAAGTGTTGATTCGAAGAAGCTTGTTTGGAGGCGAGCGAAGGGCCGCGAGCCGCGGCTGGGCGCGGGGTTGAGGAGTGAAATTCATAGGAGACTTGTATAGCAAAAAGACAATCCAGTGTCAAGGGGAAAGTTGCATGAAAGTTGGAAAGGTAAGGAAGTTCAGGCGGAACGGGGTTATAGATTGAAGGCCAGTACACAAGACGACCGAGGTTGGAGTGGAAAGCGTGAAGTAAAAGCCGAGAGTGCGGCCGCGGCGTGGCTGAGAGCAAACCGCGAGCAAACGCTTGAATGAGAGATGGACGGCTGTTATACAGTGGCGGGCCTGGGAGACGTTGGCGTTGAATTCCGGGTGAAGGGACACAATTGGGAGGCAAGATCGTGGGCATCAACGCAGTAGAGGTCGAGGTTGAGGTCGCAAAATGCGACCACTTGAGAAGCCGGGACGCTATGTCGAGTAGGAAAGCGGAAGTTCCGGCAGAAACGAGGAGAAGCAAGGTCGTGGGCAGCGACAGAACAAAGCCGGCGGAGATGGCGGCGTCGTGAGCGGGGGCCGGGCACGAACGGCAGAAGCAACTCTGGCTCTTGCGCCGGAGCGCATTGAGCAGCGCATCCTTTGGATTCGCGGCCAGAAGGTTATGCTGGATGCAGACCTTGCAGTCCTCTATGGAACGACGACCAAGGCGTTGAATCAAGCTGTCAAGCGAAATGTTGACCGCTTCCCCGGCGACTTCATGTTTCGACTGAACCGGCAGGAGAAGCATGAGGTGGTCACAAACTGTGACCACCTCCGCAGGCTGAAGTATGCGCCTACATTGCCTTACGCTTTCACCGAGCATGGGGCGGTGATGCTGGCTAGCGTCTTGAATAGCGCGGTTGCGGTTCAAGCCAGCATCCAGGTGGTGCGCGCGTTTATTCGCCTGCGCGAAATCCTGGCCACGCACAAGGAATTGGCGCGCAAGCTGGCGGAGCTGGAGCAGAAGTACGACAAGCAGTTCAAGGTGGTGTTCGATGCGATCCGCGAATTGATGACGCCGCCGAGAAAGCCCTTGCGCCCCATCGGATTTCGCGGCGCAAGCGAATCCTGAGTCCTGAAACCCGTCAAGGCATGGGCGCGCGCATCGCGCCGCCGCCGGCCCACGAAAGGTGTGCATAGCTTTGCCGTACTCTCGCAGGTCGTTTCTTCGGTCGCTGAGCCGGGCGGCGCTGGTGCTGCCGCTGGAAGAGGTGCTGGCGTTGGCTGGCGCGGCGAGGTGGCGACCTGAAGGTCGCCGCTACATGCAAGCTGCCAAGTCTCCGCCGCCGGCGAAGACCGTGCAGCCGGCGGAGGGGCTGGGGGCGCGGTTTGTCAACGTAGCGAAGGAGGCGGGGCTGAACGCCAAGACGATTTTCGGCGGGGAGAAGCGCAACAAGTATCTGCTGGAAACCACGGGCTGCGGCGTGGCCTTCTACGATTACGATAACGACGGCTGGCTGGACATTTTTCTGGTGAACGGGTGGCGGCTGGAAGGCTTTCCCAAGGGCGACGAGCCGCATTGTCACCTCTTCAAGAACAACCGCGACGGAACTTTCACCGATGTGACGATCAAAGCGGGTCTGGCGCGCTCCGGCTGGGGGCAGGGCGTGTGCATCGGCGATTACGACAATGATGGCTACGAGGATCTCTTCATCAGCTATTTCGGCGCGAACGCGCTGTATCACAACAACGGCGACGGCACGTTTACCGATGTGACCGCGAAGGCCGGCGTGGGCGGCGACGGCAAACGCTGGAACACCGGCTGCGCCTTTGTGGACTACGACCGCGACGGTAACCTCGACCTATTTGTCGCCGCCTACATTGACCTCGACCTGAAAACCGCGCCCGTGCCGGAATCCGGGCCGTGCCTGTACAAGGGCATTATGGTGGCTTGCGGCCCTCCCGGCTTGCCCGGCGGGAAAAACATTCTGTATCGCAACAACGGCGACGGCACGTTTACCGACGTGTCGCAAAAATCTGGCATCACGGAAGCTTTCGGCACCTACGGGCTCGGTGTGCTTACGCTCGACTTCGATAATGACGGCTGGCCGGACATCTACGTGGCGAACGATTCGATGGCCAGCGCGCTGTATCAGAACCAGAAGGACGGTACATTCCTCGATGTGGGGATCATTTCGGGCAGCGCCTACAGCCCGGATGGCAAGCCGCAGGCCGGCATGGGCGTTGCGGCTGCGGACTACGATGGCGATGGCGCGCTGGACATCGTCAAGACGAATTTTTCCGGCGACACGCACTCGCTGTATCGCTATACCGGCGAAGGGATGTTCGAAGACGCCACGTTTGCCTCCGGACTGGGCGCCAACACGCGCTTCCTCGGGTGGGGCGTGGGCTTTCTGGATTTCGACAACGATGGCTGGCCGGACGTGCTGGTGTGCAACGGCCACGTGTACCCGGAGGTGGAGCAGCTCACCACCGAAATGGGCTACGCACAACAGAAGCTGCTCTATCGCAATCTGCGCAACGGCAAGTTTGCGGATGTTTCGGCGCGAGCCGGGCCGGGTATCAGCATGAAGTCTGCGGCGCGTGGCTGTGCCTTCGGCGACTTCGACAACGACGGCGACGTAGATTTCGTGGTGAACACGGTGAATGGGCTGCCGGAGTTGATCCGATGCGACTCCAGCGTGGAACATAATTGGATCAAGGTGGGCACCATCGGCGTCAAGTCGAACCGCAGCGGGATTGGCGCGCGCCTGCGCTGCGTGACCCGCGAGCCGGGCGCAACCAAAGATCACATTCAGGTGGATGAAGTGCGCAGCGGCGGCAGTTACCTTTCGCAAAATGATCTGCGCATCCATTTCGGCATCGGCAAGGCGGAAAAAGTGGCGTTGCTGGAGATTCGCTGGCCCAGCGGCCAAGTCGATACGCTGAAGAACGTTGAGGCCAATCAATTGATTTACGTGAAGGAAGGCGCTGGCATCACGCGCTCGGTGAAGTTCGGCGCCGGCGCGAAACCACCAGGAGAAAAGAGCAACCGCAGATGAACGCAGATGAACGCAGATTCAGAACAGAAGATGTGAGCTCATCGAGGCGATAAAGTGCTCATGACGATTTGCGCGACTGTGCGTTCGCATCACAATTAGTTTCTCATCTGCGTTCATCCGGATTCATTTGCGTTCACCTGCGTTTTTCTTTTCGCGACGCGGCTCGCCGCTTCCTTCTTTCAGCATGTGAATGCGATCCACGGCGAGTCCTTCGAATCGCTCGCGCAGGCCGCTGGGCCAGTGCACCTCGACGAAATCGAATTTTGCTGCCTTGCCCAAACCGAAGTGTACGCGCATGTCGCTGTTGGAGCTGTAGCTGGAGCCGCTGCGCACTTCGTTCACCAGCCGCCGCTCGCCGAGGTGGACGGTGATGCGCGCGCCGATGCCGTCGCGGTTCGATTTGACCCCCACGGCGCGGAAGCTGACCCAGTGATGCGGGTAGCGCGTTTCGTTCACCAGCAGGCTGGGGCGCGCGTCCAGGTTGGTGATCACCGCAGATAGGCGGCCATCGTTCCACAGATCGCCGATGGCCAGGCCGCGGCCGGCCAAGTTCTCTGCCAGCACCGCACCCGCGCGTGCGGTGACATCAGCGAACGTGCCATCGCCACGATTGCGATAAAGAATTCGCGGCTGGTGGTAGCTGGTGCCGAGCTCGTGCGTATCCACTTCCGGATACACGTGGCCATTCACCAGCAGCAGGTCGGGCCACGAGTCGTTGTCGAAATCGAAGAACTCCGTGCCCCAACCCAGCCAGCGCGTGTGCAATCCCATTCCGGCGGTGAAGGTGACGTCGGAAAAGGTTCCGTCTCGGTTGTTGCGGTAAAGCGTGGAGGTATCGTCTGAGAAATTTGTCTTGAAGATGTCGAGCGCGCCGTCGCCATTGTAATCGCCTATGGTGGTGCCCATACCGGCCTGTTCGCGGCCATCTTCGTTGAAAGCGGCGCCGGCGATTACGGCGACGTCGGTGAAGGTGCCATCGCCATTGTTGCGGTAGAGGATGCTGGGCGTGCTGTCGCAGGCCACGTAGATATCTGTCCAGCCATCGTGGTTGTAGTCGAGGGTGGAGACGCTGAAGGCGTAATGCCCGGGCGTCTGATCGATGCGCGCTTTCTTGGTGACATCTTCAAACGTGCCGTCGCCGCGATTGCGGTAGAAGCGGTTGGCGGCCCACTTCAGCCCGCGCGGGCCGCACATCACCGGCGCGCCTTTCCAGTAGCAGTTGGCGGTTTCTCCGTGCTTGGGTGCGGAGGCGAGGTCGAAGTCCACATAATTGGCGACCATCAAGTCCAGCCAGCCATCGCGGTCGTAATCGAGGAAGGCGCAACCGGTGCCCCATTCGCGTGCCGGGCCGGCCACGCCGGCGCGCTCCGCGACTTCTGTGAATTCTTCGGCGGTATTGCGATACAGGCGATTTTTCCCGTAGTAGGTGACGTAGAGGTCCTGGCGTCCGTCGTTGTCGTAATCGCCGACGCAAACACCCTGTCCCCAGCCGCGCGCCGGCGGATGGAGGCGCGAAGTGACATCGGTGAACGAGCCGTCGCGGTTGTTGCGATAGAGAAACGATGAAGGCTCGC
>JBOGNS010000121.1:0-2531 GCA_050747305.1 Candidatus Acidiferrales bacterium
GTCGGGTGGGACGCATTCAATCGCCGGCGGATAGAGGCAAGCGCGAAGCGCGGAATTCGATTTGCTGAATCACGAAGCCATTATTGGGATATCGCTGCTGATCGCGTCGCTGGGCGCGGCGGGGTTCTTCGGCTACATTTATCACCTGAAACGGCAAAACTACCTGCTGGCATGGGCGGCAGGGTGGCTGCTTCTATCGTTCCATTATATCCCACAGTTGTTCGATGCAGCGTTCGGTTTGCCGCTGGGCGAGCGCAACTGGGCGGGTGTTTTCAACCACATGATGTTAGGAAGCGCCGGGCTGCTGTTCTTGTCGGCTGCGCGCTTGTACGCGCAATTGCGCGTACGAGCCTGGGCCAGTGCGCTGGTGCTGACGGCGCTTGGCGCTTGGGCGCTGACGTACAAATGGTCGCTCATCGAAGTTTCGCCATACTTGGGATTCGCGCTGTTGTTTTTCATCGTGGCGTGGACGTTCTGGCACGAAAGCCGCAAGCAGGAGTCCACCTCAGACCGCCTGCTGGCGCTGGCGTTCGTGATGTGGGGAGTGATGTTGCTGGGCACCGTATTCCGCGGTTCGCTGGAAGGCGTGGTGGGGCAAGAGGTGCGGGTGCTGGTGCTGCTGCCGCAATTGTTCGCTGCCGTGTTGATGGTGATGGCCCTGTACGAGGAAGAGAAGCGGCGGGTGGAACGCAACATGCTGGCGCTCTCGAACCTGAACCTTGCCACCTCGAGCTTCCTCGGCGGCGAAGTGCAAAAGATGCTGGGGCAGGCGCTGGACCGCGTGCTCAACGTGGTGCGCATTCCGTCGGGCGCGCTGTTTCTGAAGCAAGGTGACGGCGACGGGCCTCCCTCGCTGGTGGCGGCCGGGCTGGGCGACGGGTTCTGCGCCGACGTTCACAAGGAGCGGCTGGATGAGCACCTGATCGGAGTGGTGGCCAGGCTGGGCGGGTTGATCGTGTTTCGTCCCGCGGCGTCGTGGGCGTCGCTGGAGCAGGAAGATGGACTGCGGCGCTTCCGCGAGTTGGCAATGCGCGAGAGCCTGCGCGCGGTGGTGGGAATCAGCCTGCAAGCCAAAGAACGAGTGTTCGGGGTGCTGCTGTTGGGAACTCCGGACAACCGGCGGTTCACCCCGGCAGAGTTGCGGCTGCTGCTGGCGCTGGGCCATCAGATTGGGATGGCTGTGGAGAACAGCTACCTGATGCAGCAGACGTCGCGTCGCACCGAGGAGCTGCACATTTTGAACGAGATCGGCCGGGCGCTCAGTTCGACGCTGGATTCGGACGCGCTGTTCGAGAAGATTTTTTCGGAGCTGCAACGGCTGTTCGATGTCAGCAATTTTTACATTGCGTTTTACGATTCGCATCGCGACGAGGTGCGCTTCGAGCTGGAAATCAAAGACAACGTGCGCATGCCGCCGCGCTCGCGGCCCGCGGGCAACCGGCTGAGCGAGTACATGATCCGCACGCGGCAGCCGGTGCTGATCCGCGAGCGCTTCGCGGAGGAAACCAAGCGGCTGGGCGTGGAAGTGCGCGTCGATGCCGGCTGCTTCTGCGGCGTGCCGCTGGTGCTCTATGACCGCGCCATCGGGGCCATGGCCGTGCACAGCACGCAGGAACGCATCTTCGACGAAGGGCATCTGGAGTTGATGCGCGTACTGGCCAGCCAGGCAGGCATTGCCATCGAAAATGCGCGGCTCTTCCGCGAGGAGCAGAAAAAATCGCGGCACTTGAACCTGCTGAACAATGTGTCGCGTCACGCCATCACTACATTGAACCCCGACGAAATGCTGGCGGAAGTAATGATGGAGATGGAGCGCAATCTCGCATATTCGCACATCGGGCTGGGGATCATGGATTATTCCTCCAAGGAAGTGGTGATCCAGTGCGAGGGCGGCAAGCGGCGCGGCGCGATGAACCGGCGCATAGCGCTCGGCGAAGGGTTGCTGGGCCAGGTAGCGCGCAGCGGTCAGATGGGCTCGCTGCGCAGCCGGGAAAAAGGGCCGAAGCCGGTGCTCGACGATTCCGAGTCTGCCATCGCGCTGCCCGTGGTGTACGCCGATCAGCTCATGGGCGTGCTGTACGTGGAGACGGTGGAAGCCTGGGAATTCGTGGAGGAAGAAATTCTGCTGTTGCGGACGCTGGCCGACCAGGTAGCCGGCGCGTTGCACAACGCCTTGTCGTTCCAGAAGGCGCAGGAGCAGGCGATCACCGACGGGCTCACCGGGGTGAAGACGCACCGGTTCTTCATGGAGGCGTTGGCGGCGGAGTGGAAGCGCTCCACGCGCGGCGGCCGGCCCTTCTCGCTGGTGCTGGTGGACCTCGATCATTTCAAGTTTGTGAACGACTTCCATGGGCACCTCGCCGGCGACACCGTGCTGCAACGTATCGGCCGGCTGCTGGAGCAGAATTGCCGCCGGTCTGATGTGGTGGCCCGCTACGGCGGCGACGAGTTTGTCGTGCTGATGCCGGAAACCAACAAAGAGCAGGCGGTGCAGATGGCCTCCAAGCTGCGCGCCTGCATTGACGGCGATC